>NZ_LOQI01000035.1 GCF_001517915.1 Oceanivirga salmonicida
ATTTTTTGCGAAACTTGGGTGTTTCTCAAAGTACTGATGACATATTAGAGGAAAACATGGTATTTACAATAGAACCTGGAATTTATAAACCTGGTGTTGCAGGAGTTAGAATAGAAGATGATATAGTAGTTACCAAAGATGGTTGTATGGTACTTACTAAATATGAAAAATAGAGATATTAAAATCTCTATTTTTTTCTATTCAGTTATAATTTCAACTTCTTTACTATTTAATATCTTAGGTAACCATTTTGGGTAAACCTTTTTAGTTTCAAAATCTTTAAAATCTAACCATACTGTACTTTCAATTTTATTATCAGATATTTCAGTTTTAAATAGCGGACTTTTTCCACTTATTTCTTTCATTAAAAAATAAAATGAAACTTCATGATAAGATATATTTTCTTTGTTAAAAAAATTTTGGTGTATACATAATAGTCTATCAATTTCCATATCTTGCCCTGTTTCTTCCAAAACTTCTCTAATGGCAGCATTTTCTACTGTTTCATTATGTTCTACTGCTCCACCAACTGAGTAATAATAATCATCAAAATTATTTTTACACATTAAAATTTTATTATCTCTAACTATTACCCCACATGCTCTTAATCTAAACCATTTATTTTCTTTAATAAATCCTATGTCCATAACTATTCTCCCTTATTTTAAAATAATCTATTTCCCTTTTCTGTTTGTTCCAATATGTTTTATAACATTATTTTCTTTAAGTTTTTTAGTATAATACTTTATAATATCATGCGTTAAATCTGTTCTTTCCGCAATTTGCTTTTGACTTAATGAGCCATCTTCTTCTATAATTTTAATAATTTTTTCTTCAATTTCATTTAATTTATTATCTACTTTTAATTTAGTTTGGGTAGTTTGGGTAGTTTGGGTAGTTTTCACCTCAAATTTAATCATAAAATCTTCTGTTTTTACTTCTATTTCTGGCTTTAATATACCTAACTCCAAACAGCTATCCTTCATTTTCTCTATTCCTCTACCCCACGATTCTATATACCCTGCTCTATATAAAGTATTAGCTATTAACGGATTATAAGGTCTTGATTTATGTTTTTTCCATAAATTATCTACTGTCCAATCTTGTGGAAATATACAATCATTTGCAATATATATTTTATTTTCATACTACTCTTGTTATTCCATTATAACTTATTTTAGCTTTTAAATATTTTGTATATATTAATTCCATTGTTTTTTCTATTTGAACTAATAATGGTCCATGAACTTCATCTTGATAAATTAAATTAGAGTCAGTTTCAAAATAACCTATTTTTATATATGAACCAGGAATCCATTTTTCTGGATTTTTGTGAAATAACAATACTGCTGCTCTTTTTAATTTATTATTTTCAATTAAATTTAAACTATTTAATAATTCTTCATTTGAAATTTTTAAATTTGTTTTATTTATTCTTCCAGAAAATATAGCTTGTTTCCTAAAAATTTCAAAAGCTTCACTATTTAAATTCTCAAATTTAGCATTTTCTATCAAAAAATCTTCCCAACTTAAACCCATTTTTTTTAACAAAAAGTTATCTAAAGCTTGTCCTGTTAACTGTAATTTTGTACTACCTGTTCTATAATGATATTCTCCTTTATATGAAACTGGGTATATACTTTTATGTAATATTATTTAAATATATCTTTTATTTTCTTTAGTCAATAAATTAGTATCAACCACAATACCTAAGATATCTCTAACTTTATTTGGAATATCTTCTAAAAGTTTTTTTGAATTAGATAACCCTATTACTTCTGAATTATCTTTTACTCCTATATATATTTTACCACCTTGTGCATTTGCAAATCCACAAATCCATTTTATATATTCATCTTTCCATATTTATTTATATTCTATATTTTGGCTTTCCAAATTATTCATCTCTATAATCTATATTATTTTAAGATTTTTAGAATAAAATACAATTTTAAATTTTATTTTTTCTCATCTTTACTTGCAAAAGGATGAGTTTTCAAATATACGTCTCTTAATGCTTTTTTACTTACATGAGTATAAAATTGTGTAGTCGCTATACTTGTATGCCCTAATAATTCTTGTACATATCTTATATCTACACCACTATTAAGTAATTCAGTTGCAAAACTATGTCTAAATACATGTGGTGTAATTTCTTTGTTTATGCCACTTTTAACTCCATATGCTTCTACTAGTCTACGAAGTGATCTAGTTGTAAGTCTAGCACCCCTTGCATTAGCAAATACTATATCTTTATTATACTTATTATTAGCTTTTTTTACAGCTATATATTCTTTTAGATATTTATGGGCTGTATTACTAAAAAAAGTTATTCTTTCTTTGTTTCCTTTACCTATTACTCTTAATTCTCTTTCTTCCATATTTATCATACTTTCTGATAATTCTAAAAGTTCAAAAGAACGAAGACCACTAGAATAAAGAACTTCTATTATTGCCCTATCTCTCATACCTAGTATATTATCAAGCGGTATTACTGCTCTTAACTTTTCCATATCTTCTTTTACTAGAAATGTTGGTAATTTATTTTCGAATTTAGGAGTATTAATATATATAGCCTTATTTTCATCAAGCTCATTATTGCTTATTAAATAATCAAAAAAACTTCTAATAGCAGAAATTTTTCTATTAATACTTCTTTTAGATGATTTTTTTACATAATTAAGGTAGGCTATATATGATCTAAGTGTCATAATTTCTACATTTTTAAATTCAAATATAGCCTCATTTTTTTCTAAATATTCTATTAATTGACTTATGTCATTTCTATATGATCTAATAGTATTATGGCTTTTACCTAAAATTACTTCATTATAGTATAAATAATCATCTAATTTTTTATTCATTATTTTTTACCTTTTTTAATATTTCTAATATTTTTACAATCAGGATAAGAACTACATGCTAAAAACTTACCAAATCTACCTTTTTTAATGGCAAATTCTGAACCACATTTTTCACATTTTCCGGCTTCTCTAATTATTCTTTGATTTTCTTCAATTTCTTTTTCTACATATTCTGCTAAAATATATGTGTCATTTTCTATTTGTATTAAGCCTTTTTTTAGTTTAGTTTTAATTTCTGGACTTAATGTAACTCTATTATTATCTGACTCATAATTTTCGCTTTCTAAATATGCTCCAAATCTACCATTTTTAAGAATATAGCGAACTCCATTTACATTATAGTCTGTCTTAAATCCTTTTTTCTCATTTAATAAGGCTTCCACTTTATCTTTAACAAATATCTTACCTTTTTCAATTTCTTCTTTAAGAACTTCTACATTTTTTAAAGTTATTTTTTCTTCTTCATTAGTTTCACTTATTAAATATTTACCAAATCTACCAGATTTAAGTATCATAGGCTTAGAATTACTATCTAATACATCAGATTCTATTCTTGCATTTTTTAATTTATCTATTTCTTTTTGATATTTAACTATATTTTTATCAACTGATTTATAGTATTTATCTAATACTTTTACCCATTCTCTTTTACCATATGCTATATCATCTAATTCATTTTCCATTTTTGCAGTAAATTTAGTGTCCATAATATGTTCAAAATGGTCTTCTAATTCATTTTTAACAGAATAACCTTGTATAGTTGGTATTAATTTTTTCTGTTCTATTATTATATACTCTTTTTTTACTAAGTTATCAATTATTGACGCATAAGTTGATGGTCTTCCTATTCCTTCAGATTCTAATTTTTTTACTATACTTGCTTCTGTATATCTAGGAGGTGCTTTTGTTATACCATCTTTAATATTTAATTTATCAATTTCTAATTTATCACCTTCTTTAATATCAGGTAAATCTTTTGTTATTATATCATCCTCTGACTTTTGATACTTATAGTAACCATCAAATGTTATTTTATTTACTGTTCCTGTAAAATCTATATCATTTCCATTACTATTATCATTTGCAGTTATTTGAAGTTGATCATATTTTACGTCTGCAAATTGAGAAGTTATAAATCTTTTCCATATTAATAAATATAGCTTATATTGGTCTTTTGATAAATATGATGCTATTTTTTCAGGTTCTAATTCCAAATATGATGGTCTAATACCCTCATGAGCATCTTGTGCATTTTTATTTTTATAAAAATATTTACCTACATACTTAGAACCAAAATTAGTTTCTATATATTTTTGTGCTTCTTCTTGGGCATCTTTTGAAACCCTAGTTGAATCTGTTCTCATATATGTTATTAAACCTTTAGTCTGCCCTGCTATATCTAATCCTTCATATAGTTGTTGTGCTATACGCATAGTTTTAGAAGTTGAAAATCCAAGATAAGATGCTGCTGCTTGTTGCAAAGTACTTGTTTTAAATACTAAAGGTGGTCTTAATGTTTTTTTCTTTTTCTCTATTTTTGTTGCTAATAAGTATTTTCCTAATTTTATATTAAAATCTTTATCAAATACTCTATCAATTTTTTTACCATCTACCTTATTTAATTTTAGTTCTATTCCATTTTTAAGTAATACACTAAATTCTCTATACTCTTCTGGAACAAACACTTTAATTTCATCTTCTAAATCACATATTATTTTCAATGTTACTGATTGTACTCTACCCGCACTAGCATTTTTATTAATTGTTTTCCAAAGCAATGGACTAATTTTATACCCCACTATTCTATCTAACAATCTTCTTGCTTGTTGTGCATTTACTAAATTTTCATCTATATCTCTTGGATCAGATATAGCCTTTTTTACTGCATTTTCAGTTATTTCATTAAATACTATTCTTTTCATTTTTTGTGGTTCTTTAATATAGTTAGAAATATGCCAGGCTATAGCTTCTCCTTCTCTATCTAAATCTGATGCTAAATAAACTATATCAGATTTTTTAGAGGTCTTTTTTAATTCTTTTAAAATCTCAGCCTTTCCTTTTATTGTTTTATAATTAGGTTTATAGTTATTTTCAACGTCTATTCCTAAAGTAGTTTTAGGTAAATCAATAACATGACCATATGAAGCCTTAACTACATAATTTTTACCTAAAATCTTTTCAATAGTTTTTGCCTTAGACGGGGATTCAACTATTACTAAATATTTCTTCACTTTTCTTCCTCCAACCATATTCGTATCCTATATCATAACCACTATTTATTAATTTTGCTCCATTTTTCATGATTAAATCATTACAACCTTCAAATGACTTATCAAATATATTACTTGGTGTACAATATATTTCTTTGTTATAGTCCATAGCAAATTTAGCTGTTATCATAGAGCCACCTGATTTAAAACTTTGTGCTATATATACTGCTCTTGATATTCCTGCTATTAGTCTATTTCTTATAACGAAATTTTTTTTATTAAGTTTGGTGTTTATTCTAAATTCGCTTATTAAAGTTCCTATTTCCTCTATTTTTTCTTTTAACTTAATATTTTCTATTGGGTAGCAACTTAGTATATCTGTTGGCATTATAGCCACAGGTGTTATGTTTAAGTCTACTGCTTTTTTTAATGCTATACTATCTATTCCTTTTGCTAATCCACTAACTATATTCATATTATTGTAATTCGCTAAATCACTAATAATTTTTTCACAACTTTTTTTACCTAAATCAGTATAATTTCTAGTTCCTACAACTGATACAGATTTTTTTAAGTTTAATTTTTTACCTTTTAAATACAAGAATACAGGAAAATTAGGAATATGCTTCAAATATTCTGGATATTCACTATCATAATAACTAATTATTCTGTAATCTTTTGTATATATTTCATTTTTATATGCTTTTTCAATTTCATATTTTATGTTATCTTCATAATTATCAATGTTAAATAATAAATCATCTATACTATTATTATCTAACATTAATTTTCTAATTTCTTTATCTTTTAAATTTGAATTTATCAAATTTACCCATTTCATATTACTTCCTATTCTAGGGCTCGTAATTTTTCAATTTGATTTTCTATTTCTGTAGAGTTATTATACTCTTTATATTTATTTAAATAATTTACAGCAATACTAAAATGTTTTTTTAACTTATAGTTTACTGCTAATCCTAAATATGACTTAGCATGATTAGGATCCATACTTAAAACCTCATTATATAGTGCTATTGACTTATCATATTGTCCTAACATTCTAGCTGCTGTTGCTGCTAAATAAATATTTTCATTACTTCTGTTTGGGTCTTTTAAAGCAACATTCATGGCTTTTTCATATAAACCTTGGCTTATATACCAATTAGCAAAATCATTTATAGCCAATGAGTTGTTTGTAGCTAATATTTCTTTTTCATATTTATCATATTCACTGTATTTAATCCTAGTAACTTTTTCTGTTGTTGGTGTAACAATATTTTCTTTTGTATCTTCTTTTTTATCTTCAACTACAATTTCTGTCTTAGCATTTGTGCCTTTTGTAGGCATTTTAGATTTAATTTCATCGATTATAGACAAAAGTATTGCCCTATCATCATTAGTTAAATCTTCTTCTAAAAGTTTTTCACTTTTTGATAATGCTTCTTTATAATTATTTTTTTGTATATATTTATCTATTTCTTGAATTCCAGATAAAAAATCTGCAAATACAATACTAGTAATAAATATAGCGAAAGTAAATATTTTTTTATTCATAGTTAATCTCCTAATATTCTAAAGTTTTATTAGTTCTTGGAAAAGGTATCACATCTCTAATATTTGCCATTCCAGTTATATACATTAACATTCTTTCAAATCCTAACCCAAATCCTGAATGTGCAAAGCTTCCAAATCTTCTTAAATCTAGATACCAAGAATAATCCTCTTTATTAAGACCTTTTTCTTCAATTACTCTTAATAATTTATCATAATCTTCTTCCCTTTGACTTCCACCAACTATTTCTCCTATACCTGGTGCTAATAAATCTACTGCTCTAACTGTTTTATTGTCATCATTTAATTTCATATAAAAAGCTTTAATATCTTTTGGATAATCTGTAACAAAAACAGGTCTTTTAAATAAAACTTCTGCTAAATATCTTTCATGCTCTGTCTTTAAATCCATACCCCAAGTAACTTCTAAATCAAATTTATGTTTAGATTCTTGCAACATTTCTATTGCCTTAGTGTATGTAACTCTTGCAAAACCATTTTCTAATATATTATTAAGTTTATCAATTAAACCTTTTTCAATAAAACTATTGAAAAATTGCATTTCATCTTTTGCATTATCAAATACATATCTTATAATATATTTTATCATTTCTTCTATAATGTCCATATTAACATTTATATCTGCAAATGCTAATTCAGGTTCTATCATCCAAAACTCAGCAGCATGTTTAGTTGTATTTGACTCTTCTGCTCTAAATGTAGGTCCAAAAGTATAAGTATTTCTAAATGCTGACGTAAATGACTCTACATGTAATTGACCTGTAACAGTTAAGTATGCAGGTTTTCCAAAAAAATCTTCTTTAAAATCTTTTTTTTCTTTTGACATTATATCTAATGTTGTAACACCAAACATTTCTCCTGCACCTTCTGCATCAGTTCCTGTTAGTATTGGTGTATGTACATAAATAAATCCTTTTTCTTGGAAAAATTTATGTATAGCATATGATAATAATGATCTTACTCTAAATACTGCATTAAAAGTATTAGTTCTTGGTCTTAAATGTGCTATGCTTCTTAAAAATTCAAAACTATGTCTTTTATTTTGTAATGGGTAATCTAGTGGACTTTCATTTAAAATCACTATATTAGTAGCCACTATCTCATATGATTGACCTTTTCCTAATGATTTAACAATTTTACCTTCAACCGTTATTGATGAATACACATTTAGTTTTGCTATATCAGAAAAATTATCTAAATTCTCATCATATACTATTTGTATAGAGTTAAAATGAGAACCATCATTAAATTCTATGAAGCCATATTTTTTTTGGTCTCTATTTTTTTTAACCCAACCAGAAAGCTTTACTTCTTTATTTTCAAAGTTTTCAATATTTTTTAGTATTTCCCTAAGTTCCATTTATATCTTAGTCTCCTTTATTTTCTTATCTCAATTTTTAATTATAACATATTTTTACTGATATAACTAGGCTAGTTAATAAAATCCTTTATCTTATTGTCTTCATAAAAAAACATTTTTAGTTTATCAATTAAGGTTTTTTCTAACATTGAAGGAACTATAACCCATTTGTCATCTTTTTTTTCTAAGATTAGATAATGTGTGAAATATTTAGTCTTTTGATTTATTATAAATTCAGCATCATCTATTTTTGAATTTTCATTATTAGAGTCTGATTTTATAGATTCATAAATTAAATTATATATATCAAATATTTTTATTTCTTGTCTTACAAAAATTTTATCTTTGCTTATAAAGTAAATACTCTTTATTTCATTCTCTGTATTCTCATTAATAAACTCTAATATTTCCCTATCTTTTGCATCCTTTTTATTAAGTATTAAATTAAATATATCATGTTTAGCTGTTTTAATTTTTTCATGTACTTCTTTTTTAGTCTTATCTACATATTTTTCATCTACCCTTATTTTACTATTAATTAAAGTAGCATATTCCCTATCTATTTTATCACTATTTGTTGTTTTTATTAGTTTCCAATCATCATTTTCTTTTTTCAAACTAACAAAAGAATTTGTTTCTAGGTATTTATTATTCTTTTCTAAATAACTTATTGCTTCATCTAAAGCAATAGGAGCTATATTTTTTAAAACAAATTCATTAATTGCTGATTCATCATCCAATTTGTCAAAATTCGTTAATATAAAAAGTTGCATTTTAGGATTTATAGCTTCGTTTATTTTTTCCTCTAATTCTTTATTCTTATCCCAATCAGCTAATACTGTTAAATCCGGAATTTTTACTAAATATTCTAAGTCTACTTCATTTTCTGAAATATATGAAATACTTTTCAATTCATATTTATATGAATTTAAAAACTTATTAATTAAATAGAATGCATCTTTATTATCTATTTTTATTCCTAATTCTTTTGAAAGTGGTTCTATAAATATATCTAAAATTTCTTTAATTTCTGTTCTATTTTTTTCTTTTATTCTATCTAAACCTAATTTTTCTATTTTACTATATGTTTTATTAATATGACTTTTTGATATACTTATATCATTATTTACTAATATCATAGGTTTATTAGTGCTACATGCAAATAACATGAACATTGCTAAAATAGACAATAAAATATTTTTGATTTTCACAATTCCCCCCAAATTTATTTAGATTCTGATTTTTCCATTTCTTTTTTCATTTTTTCCGCTTCTCTTTTCATTTTTTCTGCTTCTTTTAACATTTCATCTATTTCAGGCGATTTAATAATTGGCACTATTTTCCAACCATTTTCCTTATTTTCTAACATTGTATAATATGAAGCATATCTATATTTTTTATTCTTTATTTGTTTATTTAAGATTTCTTTTAATGTTAATATAGCCTTTTTCTGATTTTCTCTTATTTCTTTATTATCTATTACTAGTTGTAGAAACTCAGTAACAACTGGATAATAATCTATAATTTTAATTTCTGATTTTAAGAATACCTTATCTTTATTTATAAAATATATTCCTTTTAGTTCTTGATTAAAATCATCAAAAAATATTTTCATGATTTCAAAAAACTCAGTCATACCCATTTTTTCAAATTGTTTAAAATTCTTTGCTATTTCATTATTTTGTTCTTCAAACATTTTATGAGCAATTTGTTTTATTTGTTCTATTTGTCCTTTGTCTAAATTTAATTTATCATTAATTAAAACTGTATATTTACTATCTTTACTATAATTAGTATCATTAGGAACTAATTCCCATTCATATTTTTCTTTCTTTAATTTTAGAAAATCTGTTAATTCCATGTATTTATTTTGTGATTTTAAAATATCTAAAACTTCTTTTTCTATATTAGGTATTACTTCTTTTAATACAAATTTAATAAATATATCTGGATTTTTTTCTATAACATTAGCTGGATATTTTAGTGTAAATTCTTTCATTTTATCATCAGCATTTTTTAAAATTTTCTTAAATTCTTTTTCATTAGTAATAAATATTTCTCTTAAAGATAATATATTAGGTATTTTGACTAAATATTCTAGTTCAACTTCATTTTTAGATAAATATGAAATGCTTTTTAAGTCATAAATACAATAATCATGGAATATATTAAATATATTTAATATATCTTCATCATAATCTTTTAAATTTAAGTTTAAATTTAATCCTGATTTTTCTAATTTCAAACCAGTAAAGACATTAATCAAATCTTTTACACCTTTTTCATAAGCTTCTTTTGTTTTTACTGCTCCTATTTTTCTAAGTCTTGCATGTGTTGTATTAATATAGAAATTTGATACTTTAGCATCCTCATTTAACAATATCATTGGTTTATTAGTACTACATGCAACTAGCATAAACATTGCTAAAACTGATAATAAAATTTTTTTAATTTTCAT
The DNA here is from genome assembly GCF_001517915.1 of Oceanivirga salmonicida. Lineage (NCBI taxonomy): Bacteria > Fusobacteriati > Fusobacteriota > Fusobacteriia > Fusobacteriales > Leptotrichiaceae > Oceanivirga > Oceanivirga salmonicida. The sequence continues at coordinate 10,465 of NZ_LOQI01000035.1, forward strand.
GTATTTTCTCCCCCATTTTTTTGTTTTTTATTTATTTAATTAAATTTACTACCCAATATTTTTTCTGTATCAATAGATGGAATAATTTCCCAATTATCACCTTTTTTCTCTAATATAACATACGATTTAAAATACATATATCTATTTTCTTTTATTTTGTTTTCTATTATTTTTTTAGCTTCATCAACAATTTTATTTGTATTATTCTCTAATGCTAAATTTTTATTATCTATTATTAATTGCATAAATTCAGTTATTGAACTGTATATATCAAATGTTTTAACTTCTTTTTTTACAAATACCTTGTCAGTATTTATAAAATAGATAGCCTTAATTTCTTCATCAAAATTCTTTTGGAATAATTCTATAACGTCAATAATTTCTTTAGAATATATACCTTTTAAAATATCCATTTCCTTAGATATTTCATCTTTATTAGTTATTGCTAATTTTTCTATAATGGGCTTTTCTTTTTCTATATACATTGATTCTATTTTTAATTCTTTATTAATTAAAACTGCATACTTACTATCACTTTTTTGATCACTATTTAATAATTCCCATTTATCATTTATCTTTTTTAAACTTACAAAACTTGTTAATTCTACATAATCTTTTGTCTTTTCAAGTTGTTTTATAACTCCTTTAACTAAATCAGGTGCAACTTCTTTTAGTATAAAATTTATCATTAATTGTTCTTTGTTAGGTGTATTAACATTTTCCAATGTAAAATTATTTATTTTATCAAATGCTCTTTTACCTATTTTATCCATAAATTTTCCATCTTTACTTAATTTTTCTAATGAAAATATATTAGGCATTTTTACTAAATATTCTATATCAACTTCATTTTCAGATAAATATGATATACTTTTTAATTCATATTTATATGAATCTAAAAATATATTGGCTAAATTTGATATATCTGGGTTTAATTCATTAAAATCTAATTTAAAACCTAAATCTTTATCATCTATTTTTAATTTAGAAAGCGATTCTAAAGCTTTTTTTACTGATATTTGACCTTCTTCTTTAATTTTTTCTAAACTTACTTTTTCTATTTCACTATATGTACTATCTACATATTCGCTATTTACACTACCATCATTATTTAATAATACAATCCCCTTTTTACCACAAGAAATTAATGTAATTATCATTAAAATTGTCATTAATATTTTTTTCATATTCTTATATTCTCCCTTATTTTTGTTTTCTTATTATATCTCTAACTTCCCATTTTCCATTTATTTTTTCTAAATGTAAGTAATTATCTTGATATATATATTTGTTTTCTTTTTTCATTTTATCTATCATTTCTTTTGAATATAGTTTTTGTAAAATATATTTTGTTCTTTCATTTATATCAGAAATTTTTGACATTTCTTGTACGAAATCTTTATTAGAATACACATGATTCAAAATTGTTAATATATCTACTAATTTAATCTCATATTTAACTTCTATGTTTTTTTCATCTATGAAATATATAGCTTTTTTAGTATATTTCATTTCATTCATTAAATTATTTAAATATTCCACACTATTCATAGGAATTTTAAAGTTTTCAGTTAAAAATTTTTCAGAATTTTTTCTTTGTATTTCTAAAATTGGTAATTTAAATATTTCAGTTTCTAATTCATTTATTTTTTCTCTACTAAATTTATACTTATTATTTAAAAGAACAGAATATTTTTCTTTTGAAGCTTCATTTCTAATTAAATCTATAACTTTCCATTGCCCGTTTTCTTTAATTAAACTTATATATTGACTTGAATATATATAATCTTTCTGTTTAATCTTTTCTTCTACTGTTTCATCTATAATTTCCATAAACGAATCCATAGTTTTTCTAAATACAAACTTAAATTTTTCTTTTTCTGATAAATCGGATTTTAAAAATATTTCAGTAACAGTTTTATCATTTAAAATTCTAGGCAACATTTCTTTCATGTATTTTTCTGGATTTTCTTGCATTTCTTTAAATAAAGAAAAGATATCAACACTTTTTACATTAAATTTAACGTCTACTCTATCTTTTGATAAATATGATATATTTTCTATTTTATACTCCATGCCTTTATTTAATGCAGTAAACATTTTATCAATAACATATTTAACTTCATCATTAAAATCAAATCCCTCTACCCCAGGAATTTCTGGGAATTTAGGTATAAATTTACTTGCTAAATCTTTTTGTATTTCTTTTGTTGCCAACATAGCTTTTTCTTTTATTATTTTATCATTTTCTAATGCATACTCATAACTTACACTCTTATTTTCATTTAATAATACATTTACTCCACTTGTACTACAACTTATAAAAGTAAAGACCATTAATATACTCAACACTAATTTTTTCATCTTATTCACTCTCTTTCTGAATTATTTCCCATTTACCATTTATTTTTTCTAATGGTACATATAACTGACTATATTCATAATTATTAGCTTCTACTTGTTTTTTTACAGCATATTCATAAAACTCAAATCCATTTTCTAACATATAGGCATCTTTTTTTTCTTGTTTTTTTGCTTCACTTAAATTACTTTTTTCAATCTTTTCTATATATTCTTTTTCTCTTGCCTTAAATTCTTTTTCTTTTGCCATTATTTCACTTACAAATTTTAAACTTTTTGTATTTGGCATTTTAGCAATTATTCTAACCATTACTTTATTATTAGTTAAAACATATATATCTTTAATTTTAATCTCTGTATACTTTATATTAAGTGCCATATTTTTTCTTTGAATTTTAGTAAAATTCTTATTAGATATTATTTTAGACATTTCATCTATTTTTTTATTATCATCATTTATTAATTGTTTTTTACTTAATCTTTCTAAAATTCCATCAATATTTAGATTTTTATTTCCAAAAACAGAAAGTTTAGAATTATATAAATTTTCTAAATCAGTTTCTATTTGCCAAGTACCTTTTTTATCTTTTTTGAGTGAATAGTAAACATCATTATACATATATTCTTTATTTTTAAGTGTTTCTTTTAATGCTATTTCATAAGAATCTCCCATTAAATTTTTAATTGTTTCATTATCTAATTTTTCACCTTTTTTTAATTTTTTTTCTGCTTTTTCAATAGATTTTTCAAAAATTGTACTCATTCCAATTAATGCTAACGGTAGATTTAAACTTTTTTGTTTAGATTTTATAAATACTCTATCTTTATCATAGATTATATATTCTATTTGTAGACTATAGTTTGATAAAATTAATTTATTTACTCTATCATTTATTTTTAAATTTTCTTTTGTTAGTTTATAATCATACTCTTTTGTTACTTTTTCAATTTCTCTATTATTTTTGTCTATATATGATTTACTAAGTTTTAAATCATTTGAAATTACGGTATTTACCGAAAAACTTAAACTACCTAAAATTAATATTATTATACTTGATATTATTTTTTTCATCTCATTTCCCTTTCATAATTACTACCAGCTACTTCCGCCTCCACCTGAGAAGCCGCCGCCTGAAAATCCACCTGAACCACCAGAAAAGCCTCCACCTGATGAATGATTAGTATTTGTATTCGCTATTCTATTATTTTCACTTATTAAATAACCTATCTTATTATTAATAATATGTCTATTTACAAAATATGAATAATATATATATGGGTAAATATTTTCTTTTCCAATATTTCTCACACTAAGTTCTTTATTTAATAAATCTATGAACTTAGCTTCTATTCCTACTGCCACTGCATAAGGTAACATTTTCTTAGCATAGTCTATGATTTCTTTTTTAGTTTGTAAAGTTTTAAAAATATTAGTTTCAACTTTATCAAAATACATAACAAAACCTTTTACATTTCTATATGCTTTCTTACCTTCTTCTGTTAATATTAATATATTAGAAGATAAAATTATTGCTATTAAATTAATAATTCCAGATATCATTAAAGTATTTAATTCAAATGATATTAATATATTTACTATTATTAATACTACAAATGAGAGTATAGAGATAAGAAAATATGGTATATATTTCTCCCCTAAATTAAGTCTATATATTTTATCAATAATATTTATTACATTTTCATTTACCTTTGCTATATTACTATAATTTGCAAATATATCATCTCTTTGACCAATCCATCTTGATACTGCATGTAATTCTTCTGGAGAAAATTTACTTTTATCACTTATGATTTTTTCTAATTCTTTGTCATCTATCAAACTATATTTCTTTTCTTCTTCTATAACTGGAATTTTTTCATAATCTGTTTCTGGATTTATTTTTTCACCCTTTTTAATTACATAATCTGTATATTGCATATAATAATCTTGCTCTTTTATAACACCTTTACTTGCCAAACTTAAAAATACAATAGTTAATGGGTCATATTTACTCTTGCCATATATTTTTTGACACATAGCAGCACTTATTTTATCATCTACCTTAAATTCTGGAACTATTGGTATATTATCTTTATTTCTCATTTTTTTAATTAATGATAATAATATTACAAAAATTGATATTAAACCTAATATAACATTAATCTTTATACTTGGGTAGGCTACTAAAACATTATTAATTTTATCTAATAAAGTATATTTATAGTATACATTGTCTAAATTAACTTTAAATGTCATACCTTCATATTTAGATAAAGGATTAATATTTCTTATTTTATCTTTTCCTACTATCTCAAAATTATTAGTATTTTTTCCATAAACTCCCGTATATACATACAATTCTTTTATTGCACTAGGTTTTAATTCTAATTTTATCTCAACATTTTCTATAGGCATACTCCAAAAATTACCTGTAGCATTTAAATATATTTGAGTTCTAGTATCCTCAGTTCTTATTACATTATACAAATCATATTCAATTATAAATCTTGTGATTTTATTTGTTGGTAAATAAGAATTTGGCGAACCCAATCTAAATGAAGTATATTTTCCTTGATTTTTACTAAGACTTTCAAAATTACTTCTAAAATTAACTAAACCTATATTACTTTCAAATTTAAAAAATTTATAATCCGCATTTTTAGTTAGAATGTCTCTTGTTATTCCGTGCTTCATTTGCCCTTCTGGGTTATAGTCTATTGTTTCAACTATATGTAAACTTTTATCTTCATTAACAGATACATTATAATAAAAATTTTCTATTTTTTCTCCATACATATTCAATGATAAGAAAGTCATTATACAAAATATTATTTTTTTCATCTCAAACCACCTTTTCATACTTAATTTTAACACAATTTTATTTTTTTTTCATTATTTAATTTCTCTTGTACTATTTTTTTTTATACTGTATAATATATTTAGAACATAAAAAGGAGAGATTATGAAAATAAAAAAAAGAATAATATTTAGCAGACATGGTTTAAGATACCCTCTTTTTTATCATGAAAGTCTATTGAAAATTTATGGTAAAGATATTATAAATTGGGATTTTCCTAATGAACTTATGGGACACTTATCAAAAAAAGGAGAAGTTATAGAATTCTTATTTGGTCAAGAATTAAAAGAGATTTTAAATCTTAATGATAATATGAAAATAAGGGTTTTATGCAATTCAACTCATAGAACATACCATACATCTAGATTACTTTGCTTAGGTATGAATCCATTTAAAGAACAAGTTATAGATTACAAAGATAAAAGCTTTAATAAACTTGATACTAGGTATAATATATTATTTAAAGAAAATAAGATATTAGATTATGATAAAGTAAAAAAAATAGATGAAAAATTAAAAGATGCATATACTAGAATAGAAGAATTATTAGATTTAGAAAAAGGAACTATTGTAAATAAAAAAAGTAATATTTATTTAGATGATACTGGATATTTACATGTTAAAGGAGCATTAAGACTTGCTACAGATATTTCAGACTTATTTATATTAAAATATTATGAAAATTTCCCACTAGATAAAATCTTTAAAAGTGATGACTTTATGAAAGATTTAAGATTAATTTCTACGGTAAAAGATGAATTCTTAGATTTAATATTTGGAGATACTAAATATATAAAAGAGTCTAAAGAAAATGCATATCTATTATTATCAGATGAAATTAAAAAAGATAATGATTTGACTTTAATAGTAGGACACGATTCTAATTTATCTTGTATAATGAGTATGTTAGATATAGATTATAAATTAAATGAAAATATGATAGAAAAATACCCAATAGGAGCAAAATTATTATTTAATATATTTGAAGATGATACCTATGAATTATACTATGTTTATTATAATTATAATGATATTAGAGAAATTAAGTATAATAAACCTATAATGGAAAAGATAAAAAAAGGTAAATTACCAATTTAAAAATCTAAGAATTTCTTAGATTTTTTTATTTAGAATATATTAAAAATTATTAATAAATATAAAAAAAACATGTTCTTAAAGAACATGCTTTTTGTTTTTATGAGAGTGCGGTAAAAAGTCTGTAACTTTTCATATGTTTTTTGAAAAAATTACAAATTACTTTTTAAAAACTCTTATGGTATATTTTATTGTTATTGTACTAATATTTATTTAA
>NZ_LOQI01000036.1 GCF_001517915.1 Oceanivirga salmonicida
TATCTTTCAAAATACATAATCAATCACCTCTTTTTTACATTTCAACACATATATATTATATCATAAAAAAGATGTTTTTGTCAACTAAAAAAGCTAGAATTTATCATTGTTTTTTGATGTTTTCTAGCTTAAATTTTTTGCGAAACTTGGGAAAATAAAAAATTTTTATTAAAATAGATATAAGTAATATAAATATAAAAATAGGGCAGATTAAAAAAATCTGTCTTTTTATATAAATTGACTTTTTGAATATACAGGGTATAATAAAACGGTGATAGAAAAAATTAGAAAGGGGATACTTACTATATTTAATAATTTTAAAATGATAACAAAAAAAATAATAACAGTATTATGTATTTTTATAGGGACAATTTTATTTGCACAAAAAATAGATATAGGTGAAAGTCCTAATAAAGTATTTATAGAAAGAATTGGAAATAAATATGAAATAACTGGAACAGGTAAAATAAATAAAGTGAGTTTTCATAGTAATACAGAAAGTACGAAAAAAGATGAAAATATTACTATAGAAATAAAAGATAGTACAGTAATGTTTCCAGATGATTCCTCGGAGTTATTTAGTTTTTATAAAAATAAAATAGAAATAAATCAAGATATAGATACAAGTAATGTAAAGAATATGCATTATATGTTTTTTGGTGCAATAAATGCAAATCCGAATGTAAGTAAATGGAACACAAGTAATGTAACAGATATGTCTGGTATGTTTGAGGCAGCAACAAATGCAAATCCAAATGTAAGTAATTGGAACACAAGTAATGTAATAGATATGTCTTACATATTTCATGTTGCAATAAATGCCAAACCCAATGTAAGTAAATGGGATACAAGTAGTGTAACAGATATGTCTGTCATGTTTTATGGAGCATTAAATGCTGATCCAAATGTAAGTAACTGGAATACAAGTAGGGTAATAAATATGGGGAGTATGTTTGCAGGAGCAATAATTGCAAATCCAAATGTAAGTAATTGGGATACAAGTAAAGTAACTAATATGGAAACTATGTTTTTTGGTGCAACAAATGCAAATCCAGATATGAGTAAGTGGAATTTAGAAAATTTAGTAAATTCTACTAATATATTAAATGGAACAAAAACGAGTGTAGATGACCCTAGATTTGAAAATATTAAAACACCAGAACAATTAAAACAGTTATTAAAAGATATTGGAGCAAAAAAAATTAATAAATTAAAAGAAGCAAAAAAATTAGAAATAGATAATCTTGCAGATTTAAATAAAGCGCAAAAAGATGCGTTAAAATCAGAAATAGATAATACTAATAATAATCAAACAGTAAATGTTATAGTTACTAAAGCAATAGAATTAAATACTGAAATGCATAAGTTAAATGAACAAATAACTAAATTAACTGCTAACGCTTCTCCAAAATTAGAGTCATTAAAAGATGAAGTAAATATTGAAAAATTAAAAAATTTAAGTAAAGATAAAGTTATAGCATTAACTAAAAAAATAAAAGATGAATTAGACTCAATAAAGACATTAGATGAATTAAAAGAAGCAAAAAAATTAGAAATAGATAATCTTGCAGATTTGAATAAAGCGCAAAAAGATGCATTAAAATCAGAAATATATAATGCTAATAATGACAAAATAATAAGCGATATAGTCAAAAAAGCAACTGAATTAAATGAATCTATGAGTAAATTAAAAGAAGAAATGAAAAAAATAGAAGCTAATAATTCTCCAAAATTAAAGGTATTAAAAGATGAAGTAAATGTAAAAAAAGAGACAAATTTAAATAAACAAGAAGTAGATGATTTAATTAAACAAATAAAAGATAAATTGGCTTCAATTGATTCTAATTCTATTAAAAAAATAGAACTTAAAAACTATAAGCCATTAGCAGATGCATTTTATTACACAGATACAAGTATAGCAGATAGAATAGATGAAAAAGCATTCCTTGATGTCAATTTTTCTAAGTCGGTAGTAGATGTACTTAATGATGTAGTAAATAATAAGTTTGACAGTGCTAATATAATAGCAGGAGTACAAGTAGGGGCTAATTCTAATATAACAAAAGATTTAGTTATAGGTGGATTTGCAGAATATCAGAATAAAGTATCACATAATGCATCAGTAGGAATGAGTTTAAAGTATAAAGATATTTTAACTTTTATAAGATATAGAATAGCTTTAAAAGATAAGAAAATAAATCATAATGTTGATTTATATGCGAGATATTCTAAACAGTTTACATTTAATAAGTTTGAATTAACACCAAAAATTGGCTTATACTTAACATACTCACATAAGGTAAAACTAGCAGAAAATGTAGAATTAAGACCAAGAGTAGGAGTAATAGGAGATACAGCATTACTTATGGCATATAATATAAATAGAGCAAAGATATATGTAGAACCAAAATTATCATTTGGTTATAATGATCAAAAGATAGCACAAACTAATTTAAGTTCTAATGAATATATAATTAAAAGAGGATATGTTGATTATGCTTTAAGACTAGGAGCAAAATATAAATTTATAAATAATGTAACATTAGACGGAGATATAAATGTTAAGGGAGATATGAATAAAAATATTAAAGTCGGAACTCGTTTAGGTGTAGCATATAATTGGTAAAAAAATAGAAAAGAAGTAGTTAGACTTCTTTTTTTTCTTGACAATAAGTCCTAAATTTATTAAAATGTTTATAGGTGCCTGGGTGGCGAAATGGTATACGCATCAGACTCAAAATCTGACGGAGAGATCCATAAGGGTTCGAGTCCCTTCCTAGGCACCACTTTTATTATATAAGGAGAAGAAAATGTTAAAATTAGAATTAAGTGAAAAAGAATTAGAAGCGGTAAAATATAATAAGGAATCTATTAGAAGTCTAATATTATCAAGGGCTATATACAATGAAAGTTTAGAATATGATTTTACTGATGAAGAGTTAAGAACTATGGAATTTTTTCAAAAAACAGAATCTCTTAAATTATATATAAGAAAAATTGTTGAACCTAAAGTAATGGTTAATGAAAATGTTATAATAGATGAATATAATAGAAATAAAGAATTATTTGATGGGCAAAAAATAGAGTTTAAAGAAGCGCATGATATAATAAAAAGAGATTTAACAAATCAAATGTACTATAACCTAGAACAAGATTTTATTAAAGGATTAATATCTGAAATGGATGATAATATAAGTTTATCTAAAAATGATGTATTACATACTGAAGGAGACCCTAATTTATTAAAGACAGTATTAATAAATACTTTATTAGAAAATAAATTAGCTAATACAGATTTTTATGATGAAAATAAATCAGATATAGAACTTATAAGTCAAGAAATTAGAATGAATTATTATGTGAGAGTAATAAATTCTAAAAATATAGAGATAACTAATGAAGAAATCAGCAAATTTTATGTAGATAATTCAACAGAATTTGAAAATATGGATTTACAAACAGCATATAACCAAATATATAATCATTTATTTAATAATATAGTAACTGAAAATACAAATCAATATGTTGAAAGTATTATAGAAAAATATGATATAAATGAAAGAGTAGAAAAAAGTTTAGAGAAAGAAGTAATAAATTAATGATAGAATATAAAGGGAGAGAACTTTGGACATATTTTTTTACTAAACCTAAAAATTACTATAACCAATATATGTATAAAATGGTAGAATACCCTGAATATTTAATGTTTTCTAATGATGAGATTATTAATTCAAAAGGAAAATGGAATAAGGTTTTTAATAATGATAATCCCATACATTTAGAGATAGGTTCAGGGAGTGGGAATTTTGCTATATCTATGGCGAAAAAAAATGAAAAAATAAATTATTTATGTGATGAATTAAGACTTAAAAGATTAGTTTTTTCAGCAAAAAAATCTAAAAAAGAAAATTTAAAAAATATTAAATTTATTAGATATGATGCCAATAATTTAACAGAATTTTTAGGTGAAAATGAAATAGATACATTATATATTAATTTTCCTGATCCTTGGGAAGGCTCAGAACATAAAAGAATGTTATCCGATAATTTATTATCTAACTTAGATACAGTAATGAAAAAAGGTGGGAAAATATATTTTAAAACAGATCATTTAGATTATTATTTAAATGTACTAAATTTAATAAATGAAAGTTCTAAATATGATATAGTTAGACATACTGATAATTTATATGAAACAGATTTAAAGGAAAGCAATATACAAACGGAATTTGAACATTTATTTATTCATAAAATAAAGACTAATATAAAGTATGTAGAGATAATTAAGTTATAAGGAAAAATATGGAAATAATTTTAAAAGAGGGAATAACTTCAAAATATAGAATAAAAGATTTTACAGTATCTCCACTAAGTGATGAAATCATTACTGTTGGAGATGATTTGATTTTTTTTACAAAAGATTTTAAAGTTAAAAAAAAATTAACCAAAAAAATAAATTCATGTGATTTAATAAAATATATAAAAGAGGATAACCAATTATTTGCTTCCTCTACTTTTTATATCATAAACTCGACAAATGAAATATATAAATGTGATAGTTCAACAAAAAAAATATTAGATAGAGTTTTTTTTCCTAGTATGAATGTTAATAGTTTAAATGTTAGTCAATTAGGAAAAGTAGTATACACTAATAGTTCTAATTTGTTTACTTATGACACTTTAACAAAAAATATTAATAGTGTATACATAGGTGGAAATCAAAGTGATAGTAATAATATATATATATATAATGAAAATATATTATTAAAAACAAGAAAACAAGGTGAAATAAATAATAAAGTTAGAGTTTTTAGAGCATCTGATTTAACAGAAATAACTAATTTTGATACTGAAACTAATAATACATTCTTAAAATTAAGAGGTATAAAAATATATGCTGCAAAAGATGATGGGTATATAGAAATTTGGGACGCATGTTTATCTGAATTATATGACTGTAAAAAAATAACTAATTCTAAGATAACTTATATAGAAAATGATGATGAATGGTTTTATATAGGAACATCAGCGGGAGAATTAATAGTTACAACAGATAAATTAGATGTAGTTAAAAGAATTAAAATATTTAAAAGTGAAGTTAAAAAATTACTGTATAGTAAAGATAAAATATATGCATTAAGTCAAGATGGCCAACTTATACCAGTAATTTTAACTGATGAAGATGATAAAAATGTAGTTAATAAGTTCTTAAAAGCATATAATATACATGCAGATTATGCAGATTTTTTTACAACTAGTAGAGTTATAAAAATAGAGAACTTTATAAAAAAATTAAATATAAAACAAGAAAAATATTATCCACAAGAAAATTTAATATTTAAAGCCCTTAGTACAAGCTTAACAGATAAGAAAGTTTGTATATTAGGAAAAGACCCATATTTTCAACCTAATGTTGCAACTGGGTTAGCTTTTGAAGTTAAGAAAAAATCATGGACTTTAAAGACAGTTAATACTTCTTTAAAAAATATTTTAAAATTAATATATTATTCATATACTAATGAGCGTAAAGAAATAATAGAAATAAGAGAAGAAGTTGCTATGGGTAAATTTAGAATATTAGCACCAGATAAATTATTTAAATCTTGGGAAAAACAAGGAGTTTTACTACTTAATACTGCTTTAACTGTCTTATCAGGTAATGCTGGTTCTCATATATATTTTTGGAATGAAATCATAAGAGAATTAATTGAGTATATATCTAGTAAAAATAATAATATAACTTTCTTACTTTGGGGAAAAGATGCTCAAAGTTTTGAAAAGAATATATTAAATGGTGAAATAATAAAGCATAATCATCCTGCAATATGTGGTAAATTAAATAAAGAAAACGATTTCTTAAATGGTAAGTCATTTACACTAACTAAGGATAAAATAAATTGGTTAGGAGAATAAAATAATGAATGATAAAATAATTGAAAAATACAGACTTTTGAGAGAAGAGATAGAAAAATATAATAATTCTTACTATAATTTAGATAATCCTTTAATTTCTGATTATGAATATGATAAAAAAATAAAAGAATTAAATGATTTAGAAAAACAATACCCAGATTTAAAAGATAATTTATCTCCAACTCAAAAAATTGGTGGAATAGCAGCAGAAAAATTTAGTAAAGTGGAGCATAAAAGACCTATGCTTAGTTTATCAAATACATATAATTTAAATGATTTAGCAGATTTTGATGCAAGAACTAAAAAAAACATAAATAGTGCTTATTCATATGTTTTAGAATTAAAATTAGATGGTCTTAGCATAAGTTTGATATACAAAAAAGGACAATTAATAAAAGCAATAACTCGTGGAGACGGTAAAATTGGTGAAGACGTTACTGAAAATGTTATGCAAATATCTAGTATACCTAAAAAATTAAAAGAAAGCATAGATATTGAAGTAAGAGGAGAAATAATATTACCTATAAAAGAATTTCAAAGAATAAATGAACAAAGAGAAGAATTAGGAGAAATGATATTTGCTAATCCTAGAAATGCAGCAGCTGGAACACTAAGGCAATTAGATGCTAATATAGTAAAAGAAAGAAAATTAGATTGTTATTTATATTATTTAGTAGATGCTAAAAATTATGGTTTAAAAACTCATTTAGAAGCAATAACATATTTAGAAAAATTAGGGTTTAAAACAACCAAAGTATTTACTAAATGTAATGATATATCAGATTTTGAAAGAGAAATAGAGTATTGGAATATAAAAAGGAAAAAATTAGATTATGAAACTGATGGTTTAGTAATAAAAATTAATGAATTTGATTTATATGACAAGTTAGGTTATACTGCAAAGTCTCCTAAGTGGGCTATTGCGTATAAGTTTAAACCAGATCAAATAGAAACAAAAATAATATCAATAGATTTTCAGGTTGGTAGAACAGGAGTTATTACACCAGTTGCAAACTTTGAACCTGTAAATTTATCAGGTAGTATAGTTAAAAGAGCATCATTACATAATTTTGATGAAATAAAAAGAAAAGATATAAGACTATATGATAAGGTAATAATAGAAAAGGCAGCAGAGATAATACCACAAGTAGTATTAGTTTTAAGTGATAAAAGAACAGGTAATGAACAAATAATAAATGAACCTAGTTTATGTCCTAGTTGTAATGAGAAAACTCATAAATTTGACAATATAGTGGCTATAAAATGTATAAATCCATATTGTCCAGAGCAATTGAATAGATATATAGAATACTTTTCATCAAGAAATTGTATGAATATAAAAGGATTAGGAGATAAAATAACTAGAAAGTTTATTGATTTGGGAATATTGACTAATATTTTAGATATATATAATCTTAAAAATTTTAAAGAAATGATAATTTCTCTTGATAAAATGGGAGAAAAAAATACTGATAATTTATTAGAGAGTATAGAAAAAAGTAAAGAGAATGAATATTCTAAAGTCTTATTTTCATTAGGAATAGATTATGTAGGTAAAACTACTGCTGAGTTAATAACTGCTAATATTAGTGATATAGATAAACTAATAAATTCTACTTATGAAGACTTGGTTGTTATAAAAGGAATAGGAGAAAAAGCTGCCAATTCTATTATAAACTATTTTAAAGATGAAAATAATATAAGAATTATAAAAGGACTTAAAGAATTAGGTTTTAAATTAGAGCAAAAAAATATTGAAACAATATATAATGAAAATATAAATGAAAAAACTTTTCTTGCAACAGGGAAATTCATTAATTTTAAAAGAGAAGAAATAAAAGAATTGATTAAAAAAAATGGTGGTAAATATTTGTCAGCAGTATCTGCTAATTTAGATTATTTAATAGTTGGAGAAAAAGCAGGTTCAAAATTGAAAAAGGCAAGTGATTTAGGAATTACCATTTTGACCGAAGAAGAATTTGAAAATTTTTTAGAAAGGAATTAGATGAAGTACGAGTTTAGTTATTTTAGTAAATTTCATATAAGTTTACTATTATATGCTTTATTACTATTTTCCATATTTTATATTATACATGAAAATTTACCAGAAAATATGATTAAAAATTACTCTATAATTTTTGGAGTAGTAGTATTAATATTAAAAGCATATGATTCATATAATTTATATAACACAGAAAATTATACATTAGTAAGAGTATTACCATTTCATGCATGTAATGTTTCATTACTATGTGGTGCGATTTATCTAATAAATAAGAATAATACTTTATTTAGTGTATTGTATTTTCTATCATTTGGAGCAATACTAGCATTATTATTTCCAGATTGGAAAGTATATCATACTAATTATTATCCATTTATATATTATACAACGCATATGTTAGAATTTATAATTTTAGCATTTGGGATTAAGAGATTAAAAGCAAAAGTTACTCGTAAAAACTATATTGAAGTTGTATATTTATTAGCAATATTAATGTCAATTAATATATATATAAATAATCATTTTAATGTTAATTTTATGTTTTTAAATGATTATGCAGTAGACTTTTTAAGAGTCATTAAACCATTTTGGTTATATAGAATACTTGTTATACTAACATTCTATCTTGCAATTTGGTTAGTTTATAAGTTTACAATAAAAGAAAAAGGGGAAGAAATAAATGAAAAAAACTTACATACCGAAAGAATATAAACCTATGTTTTGTATACTAGACATGGAAATAGCAATAAAACAAATAAAGGATTTTTTTGAAAAAGAATTGTCTAGAACATTAAATTTAACAAGAATTTCAGCACCATTATTTGTTGAAAGAAAAACAGGGTTAAATGATAATTTAAACGGAATTGAAAGACCAGTTAGTTTCGATATGTTAGAATCTCCTGAAAAAACTATAGAGATAGTACACTCATTAGCAAAATGGAAAAGATATGCTCTTAAAAGATATGGATTTAAAACATATGAAGGTATATATACTGATATGAATGCTATAAGAAGAGATGAAGAGTTAGATAATATACATTCTATATATGTTGACCAATGGGATTGGGAAAAAATCATAACAAAAGAAGATAGAAATGTAGAATATTTAAAAGATACTGTTAGAAAAATTTATAAAGTGTTTTTAAGAACAGAAAAAAAATTACAAATATTATATGATAATTATGAGGAATTTTTAGCAAAAGATATACATTTTATAACTTCACAAGAGTTATTAGACAAATACCCAAATCTTAGTTCTAAAGAAAGAGAATATGAAATTTGTAAAAAATATGGAACAGTATTTATAATGCAGATAGGAGACTTATTATCTAATAAAGAAAAACACGATGGTCGTGCTCCTGACTATGATGATTGGTCATTAAATGGAGATATATTAGTGTATAATAAGGTTTTAGATATAGCCTTTGAATTATCTTCTATGGGTGTAAGAGTTGATAAAAAAGCGTTAGAAAGTCAATTAGTAAAAGCAAATGTAACTAATAAGACTAATTTTCATAATATGTTATTAAATGATGAATTACCATTAACTATTGGTGGTGGTATAGGACAATCAAGAATATGTATGCTATTTTTAAAAACTGCTCATATAGGAGAAGTACAAGCTTCAATGTGGAGTGAAGAAATAGAAAAAGATTGTAGAGATAATGGAATAAATTTATTATAAGGAAAAATATGGGTAAACTAATAATTATAGAAGGAACAGACGGTAGTGGAAAACAAACTCAAACAACACTACTTTATGAAAATTTAAAAAATATGGGATATAAGGTAAAAAAAATCTCATTTCCAAATTATGAAAGTAATGCTTGTTACCCTGTTAAAATGTATTTAACAGGAGAATTTGGTAAGAGTGAAGACATATCATATTATGCTAGTTCAAGTTTTTATGCTATTGATAGATATGCTTCATTTAAAAAAGATTGGGAGTCATTTTATAACTCAGGTGGCATAGTAATATCAGATAGATATACTATATCAAATATAATTCATCAGGCAAATAGAATAAATGATGAAGATGAGTTTAATAACTATTGTGATTGGCTACTTGATTTTGAATGGATTAAATTCGGTTTACCAAAGCCCGATTTAACTATATTTTTAGATGTCCCATATATTGTTTCAAACGAACTTATGAAAAATAGACTTAATAAGATAACAGGAAAAGAACAAAAAGATATATTAGAAGCAGATGAAAATCAAAAATTAAGAGCATACAGCACAGCCAAAAAAATTGCAGGGAAATATGATTTTAGTATTATAAACTGTGTAGAAAACGATAAAATAAAAAGTATAGATAAAATACAAAGTGAACTTTTAGAAGTGGTTAAAAAAGTTTTATAATAAAGGGAGAAAATAATGCAAATATTAAAAGGAATGAAAGATAGATATTTTGATGAAATAGAAAAATTTGATTTTATTATTTCAAAAGCAGTAAATACTTGTGAAAAGTATGGTTATAGTAGAGTATCTACACCATTATTAGAAGAATTAGATCTATTTAAAAGAACAGCAGGAGATGAAAGTGATGTTGTATCAAAAGAAATGTATGATTTTTTAGATAAGGGTAATAGACATATAGCATTAAGACCTGAAGGAACTGCAAGTATAGTTAGGGCATATTTAGAAGCAAAACTATATAAATCTATGAGTAATACAAAATGGTACTATTATGGGCCTATGTATAGATATGAAGCACCACAAAAGGGTAGATATAGAGAATTTAATCAGTTTGGTATTGAGTGTTTTGGTATTCGTAATCCTATGCAAGATGCTGAAATAATAAGAATGGCTTGTGATTTTTTAGAAAGTATAGGTTTAAATGATTTAGTAGTAGAAGTAAATAGTTTGGGAAATAAACAAACCATTATAAACTACACAAAAGAATTACAAAAATATCTATTAGAAAATTTTGATAAATTATCTGAAAATTCTAAAATAAGAGCAAATAAAAATCCATTAAGAGTATTAGATTCAAAAGAAGATGATGAAATAGTTAAAAATGCACCTAAATTACACGACTACTTTGATGATGAAAGCAGAGAATTTTTTGAAAACTTACTTAAAAATTTGGAAAAATTTAATATAAAATATATGGTAAATGATAAGTTAGTTCGTGGATTAGATTATTATAGTGATACAGTATTTGAAATTAAATCTAGTAAACTAGGAGCACAATCAACAGTTTTAGCAGGTGGTAGATATGATAGATTACTTGACCAATTATCAGGTCAAAAAATACCTGCAATAGGCTTTGCTGCTGGTATAGAAAGATTATCATTAATATTAGATGAAAAATTAATAGAAACTAAAAAAAGAACTAAAATATATATTGTTTATTTTGATGAAACAAAAGATAAACTATTTGAAGTATTAGATATACTTAGAAAAAATAATATTCAAATTGAATATGAATATGAACCAAAAGGATTTGGTACACAAATGAAAAAAGCAAATAAATTTGGTGCAGATAAAGTAATAATATTAGGAACTGATGAAGTAGAAAAAAACATGCTTTCTATTAAAGATTTTAATACAGGTGAGCAAAAAGAAATTAGTTTTGAAAATTTAAAGGAAGTGAAATAATATGTTTAGAACACATAAATTAAATGAATTAAGAATAGAAGATAAAGATAAAAAAGTTGTTTTATCTGGTTGGGTTTCTAAGGTTAGAAATTTAGGTTCTTTTGCATTTATAGATTTAAGAGATAGATATGGTATTACACAAATTTTAATAAATGATAAAAAACTATTAGAAGAAGTCAAGAAAATAAGAGTAGAATTTGTAATAAAAGTTAGTGGAACTGTTAATGAAAGAAGTTCTAAAAATCCTAAATTAGAAACAGGAGATATAGAAATTTTAGCTGAGAATATAGAAATATTATCAGTTTCTAAACAATTACCTTTTGAAGTTGATGAAAATCAAATACAAAACGAAGCACTAAGATTAACATATAGATATCTTGATTTAAGAAGAGATAAAATGTTAAATAATATGCTTAAAAGAAATGATATGCTATTTTCTATAAGAAAATACATGAATGATAATGGGTTTTTAGATATAGATACACCTATTTTATCAAAGGCAACACCAGAAGGTGCAAGAGACTTTGTAGTTCCTAGTAGAGTTCAAAAGGGAGATTTTTATGCATTACCGCAATCTCCTCAATTATTCAAACAAACTTTAATGATTTCTGGTTTAGATAAGTATTATCAATTAGCAAAATGTTTTAGAGATGAAGATTTAAGAGCAGATAGACAACCTGAATTTACTCAATTAGATTTAGAAATGTCTTTTGTAGAGCAAGAAGATGTAATAAATTTTGTAGAAGGTTTAGCAAAACAAGTATTCTTTGACGTTACAGGTAAAAAAGCAGACTATGAATTTCCTCGTATAACTTATGATGAAGCAATGGAATACTATGGTTCAGATAAACCAGATACTAGATTTGATATGAAATTAATTGATATTAAAGACATAGTAAAAGGAAAAGGATTTAGTGTATTTGATAATTCAGAATATATTAAAGCAATAACAGTTAAAGGCGATTTTTCTAGAAAAAACATTAAAGATTTAGAAGACTTTGTAAAAGTGTATTATAAAGCATCAGGTTTAGCCTTTATTAAAAAGGTTAATGATGAATTAAATTCACCTATAATAAAATTCTTTGATGAAAAAACTATTAATAATTTAGTTGAAAAATTAGGTTTAGAAAATGACCATATTTCATTTATAATCTCAGGTAAAAAAGAAATAGTACTAAATTCATTAGGTGCTTTAAGATTAAGATTAGCAAATGAATTAAGCATGATAGATAATACTAAATTTAATTTTTTATGGGTATTAGATTTCCCTATGTTTGAATATAGTGAAGAAGAAAATAGATATAAGGCTTGTCATCACCCATTTACTAAAATTAAAGATAAGGATATAAGTTTATTAGAAAATAATGAATTAGCAAATATTAAAACAGATGCTTATGATTTAGTTTTAAATGGATTTGAAATAGGTGGTGGAAGTATTAGAATACATGATTCTAAATTACAAGAATTAGTATTTGATAGATTATTAATTAGTCCAGAAGAACAAGAAAATAAATTTGGTTTCTTTTTAGAAGCATTAAAATATGGAGTACCACCACATGGCGGGCTTGCATTTGGTATTGATAGATGGTTAATGGTAATGTTAAATGAAGCATCTATAAAAGAAGTTATACCATTTCCTAAAAATAATAAAGGACAAGATTTAATGACTGGAGCACCTGCAGATATTGACATTAAACAATTAAGTGAAGACCTAAAATTAAAAAAGATTATTGACAAAAATTAATTAATGGGGGGTTTTTAACATGTATTTTGTTGATTTTTTTAAAAAAGTATTTAAGATTAATAATATACCTGTATTGATTTATTTGATATTTAATATAATTATTTCTGTGAGTATGCTTACAATAGTAACTAACTCATTATTATTATCAATTTTATTATATTTAATATTTTCTGCTTTATCATTATCACCGGTAGGAGAATTTTATTTAAGATTTAAAACAGGGGCAAAAAAATTATCTTCAAAAGAAGAAGAAAGATTAATACCACTTTTTAATGAAGTATATAGTAAAGTATTAGAAAAGAATAAAAATATTTCTAAAAATATTAAATTATTTATATCAAGGGCAGATTTATCTCCAAACGCTTTCGCCACTGGTAGAAATACTATTTGTGTAACAAAAGGATTACTTAATCTAACTGATGAAGATATAAAAGGAGTTTTTGCGCATGAATTTGGTCATTTAGTCAATAAAGATACGGATTTATTATCTATTATTTTAATAGGAAATTTAATTGTTAATATATACATAGTTATTGTAAGAATAATTATAATAATAATATCAATATTTATAGGAGATGAAGAGTCAAGTTTTTTAGTTCTTTTATTAACTACATTATTTTTAAATCTTATAATCTATATTTCTGGTAAAATTTCTCTTTGGTTAATATCATATTCAGGAAGACAACAAGAATACGATGCAGATAAATTTGCCCATGAAATAGGTTTTGGGGATGAATTATATTATGCATTAAAAACTCTAGAAGCTTATAGTGGAGAAGTTACAAAAGGAGTATTTGCAATGCTTGAAGCCTCTCACCCTAATACTGAATATAGATTAAAAAAATTAGTTAAATATAAAAAGATTATGTAAAACTACGAAAAGATTATTGACAAAAAGTATTGAAAAGTAATATAATCAATAAGACTAGGGTATTAAAGCATACAATTTTTTGGGCTTTACTTATTTTTACTGGGGTCGTCCCTGTCATATTGTGAATTAGTTCAATCACGAAAGACTTAGTGAGCTTTACGGATCCTATACGCATGTGATAAATGACTGCCACTTGTTTTTACAAGGCAACCAAAAAATTTGTGCTATACTCTAGTTTTTTGTTAGGAGATAAAAATGGGAATTATTAAAATATTAGATGAAAAAGTTTCCAATATTATAGCAGCAGGAGAAGTAGTAGAAAATTATTCTTCTCTAATTAAAGAACTATTTGAAAATAGTTTAGATGCTAATGCTAAAAATATTGAAATAGAAATTAATGATAAACTAGACTATATCAAAATATCTGATGATGGTATAGGTATGGAAAAAGAAGATGTATACTTATCTATTGAAAGACATGCTACTTCAAAACTTAAAACGAAAGAAGACATATTTAATTTGAGTAGTTTTGGATTTAGGGGTGAAGCATTAGCATCAATAGCATCAGTTTCAAAACTAAATTTATCATCTAAAACAAAGGATAGTAAATTAGGTCATAAGATAACTTGTTATGGTGGAAGTATAGTAAAAAGTCAAGATATTGCAATGAAAACAGGAACTATAATAGAAATAAGAGACTTATTCTATAATACACCAGCAAGAAAGAAATTTTTAAGAAAAGTTGCGACTGAATTAAGCAGTATTAAGGACATAGTTTTGAAATTGTCGTTGTCATGTCCTAATGTTAGTATAAAACTTAAAATTGACGGCAAACAGAGCCTTAAAACGACAGGTTCAGGTATAGATAATACTGTATATGAAGTTTTCGGGAAAACAGTTTTTAAAAATTTAAAAAAATTCAAATATGGTTACTTAGGAAATGCAGAATTATTTAGAGCATCTAAAAACTATATTTACATTTATGTAAATAAAAGATATTGTAAGTCTAATTTAATTGAAAGAGCAGTTATAGATGCTTACTATATGAAACTTATGAAAGGGAAATACCCTTTTGCAATAATTTTTTATGATTTAAATCCTAGTGAAGTAGACGTTAATGTCCACCCATCTAAAAAAATAGTTAAATTTTCAGATGATAAAATAGTATATGGACAAATAAAATCTAGTATAGAAGAATTTTTTTATGAAGATGATAGAAAAACTTGGACACCAGAAGAAATAAAGGTAGAAAATAAAAATACAGAACAAATAGAAAATGTTGAAAATACACAAAATCAAAATATAACTAATAATAAATTTGAATACAAAGATACAGGCTATATACAAAGTATATTTGAAGTTGATGAAAGTGAAATTTATGAATTTGATATATTAACACAGGTTTTTGATACTTATGTAGTAGTGAAAAATAAAGATAGTATAGATTTTTATGATCAACATGCTATGCATGAAAGAATTACATATGAAGCATTAAAAGAAAAGTATTATAACCAAGAACTTGCTAAAAAGCAATTATTAATACCTGAATTAATAAATTTAGATATAAGTGATAAAGATATATTGCTTGATAATATGGAAATATTTAAAGAATTTAAGTTTGAAATAGACTTTATAAGTGAAAAAGATATGGTAGTAAGAGCAGTTCCAGATTTTGAATTAAGAAATACAACTGAAAATGTTCTAAAAGCAATGATAGATAGTCTAAAAATTAATAATAGTATAACTGATATTAGAGAAAGAATAATAATATCAATGGCATGTAGAAGTTCAATTATGGCTGGTCAAAAACTAGGTATACAAGAAATGAGAGCATTAGTTAATAAGCTACATAAGATTAATAAATTTAATTGTCCACATGGTAGACCAGTAATATCAAAGGTTACAAAAGATATGCTTGATAAGATGGCAAAGAGAAAATTGTAAAAATAACTAGGATTAAGAACCCTAGTTATTTTTTCTTTATAGAAAGTCAATACTTTAAAAAAAATATTATATATGGTAAAATTTTAAAAATGAAAAAAAATTTAGGGGGAAAAATGGAATTTTTAATTTATCTATTTATTTTTATGATAATTTCTTTGTACTTTTTTATATTTCTAAGTATAATATTTGGCATTATTTTTATTTATTCATTTATAGAAATTAAAAAGTATATTAAAAATAGAAAAATTAAAATTGATTTTTGGTGTATAATAACACTTTTAATAATTCAAATAATAAACATTTATTTTACTTATAATTCATATAATAAATTAAGTAATTTAAGTGATGATTTAATTAATAATATTCAAATAACATTATTGGGGTTAATATTTGTCCTTATCTTAAAAACATTTTTTGTTGATTATAAAGATAAAGTTTTAAAAAAGAAAATGAATAAGATTAGTTTACTATTATTCTTTTTTTCGCTATCAGTTAGTGTAATAATTAAAAATGTTTTTAAGATAAGGACAAATATTAACCCCAATAATGTTATTTGAATATTATTAATTAAATCATCATTTAAATTACTTAATTTATTAAATGATTTATAAGTAAAATAAATGTTTATTATTTGATTTATTAAAAGTTTTATTATAAACAAAAAATAAATTTAATTTTTTTTATTTTTAT
>NZ_LOQI01000037.1 GCF_001517915.1 Oceanivirga salmonicida
GTTAATTCTGTTATTCCTACTAATACTGCAAAATGTAAATCAGGATTACCTTTTAAAGCTGTACCAAATAAAGTTCTAAAAAAAGATATTACTTCTGGCAATTCATCTTTATCAAGCATATCTATTACAAAACTATCGTACTCATCTATTAACAATATGGGTTTAATACCTTCTACTTCATGTATTGCCTTTGTTAATAACTGAAGTGATTTATCTAATTCAAATGCTTTTTCTCTTTTTTCTAATATATTTAATATTTTACTTTTAACTGCAAGAGAAATTTTTTCATCTTTTAATTCATAAAAATAGTCTAGTAAAAGGTCTTGTATTGCATATCTAACACTATCTAAATTTTTTGCTTCTCTATTTTTAAAATCAAGGTGTATTACTGGTCTTGTTCCTATATATTTCATTTTTTCTGTTTTGGCTATCTTTTTATCACTAAAAAATTCTAGTGCCTTTTCTTTTTTATTTTTATTAAAGAAAAAGTTTATTGTATCTAATCCAAGTGTCTTACCAAATCTACGGGGTCTACATATTAATACTGTTTCATTTATTGGGTCTCCGTAATTATTTATTAATTTATCTATAAGCATTGTTTTATCTACATAAAAAGTCTCTTTACGAATACTTCCTATACTAAAACTTGTCTTAAATTCTATATTCATAATACCACCCTTTCTTTTATATATTATATTCTCTATTCATATATATTTCAAGTACAAAAAAAGCCGGAGATAAAAGAACATGTTCTTTCTATAATTCTCTGACTTTAAATATTATTCCTACACTCTTTTAATTTTATATTTCCCCTTGCCAAACTTCTTTTGAAATAACTTCAATATCAACATTTAAAGTTTGTCTTATTTTTTCTAACATGTTATCAATATCATCTAAAAAATATGAATTAGTTAGTATTTTTATAAGTGCTTTATGGCTATCTATGGTTCTAACATTTCCTATACCTTCATATGCTTCTGTTATCTTATTTATTATATCTATATCTTTTCTACCTATTTTTAAAATATACTCATAGTCTATCATAATCTAAATCCTTTATTAATTTTATAAATTCTTCTATACTCAATTCTTCTGCTCTTTTCATAGAACTACCAAGAGACTTTTCAAGTTGCTCTTTTGTTACTCCTAAACCTTTTAAATTATTAGATAAAGTTTTCCTTTTACTTGAAAATGCTTGATTTATGAACTTAAAATATATTTTAGAATCTATCATATTTTCATATTTTTTATCTTTTCTAATTTTAAGCGATATAAATGCAGAATCTACCTTAGGTATTGGAGTAAAATATGTATTCTTAACAGTGAACAGATATTTAGGTTCTGTATAAAATCTTATAAAATGAGTAAATGTACTAACATCTTTTGATGAATAATCACTACAAATTCTATTGGCAACTTCTTTTTGGACCATTATAAATATTTCATCTATTTTATCTCTATTATTTATTAATTTTTCAACTATTGGGCTAGTAATATAATAAGGTATATTAGCAACTACTTTTAAATTATTTCCCCTAATATCTGCTTCCATGAAATCCTGATTTACCAAATCAAAATTTGGGTAATTATGAAACTTTTTTTCTAAATAAGGAATTAAATCAGTATCAATTTCATAGCAAGTAAGATGCTTAGAATTTTCTAAAAGCATTTTAGTTAAAAAACCATGACCAGGTCCTATTTCTAAAACTTCTTCTCCATTTAAATTTATAACTTCTTTTATCATTTCCAAGACTTCTGAACTATCTAAAAAGTTTTGCCCATATTTTTTTTTATGACTATATTTCTTCATTATTTATATCCAAAACACAAATATATGGTATATTTCTGTATTCTTGCTTATAATCTAAACCATAACCAGAAACAAATTCATCAGGTATATCAAATCCAATATATTGGACATCTACATCTGCTTCTCTTCTTTCTTTTTTATTAAGTAATGTGCATAATATTACATTTTTAGGTCCTCTTTTACCTATCATTTGTAATATTTTCTTTAATGTTAAGCCTGAATCTATTATATCTTCAACAACTAATACATTTTTACCTCTTACACTATGTTCTAAATCTTTTATTATTTTTATGTCTCTTGTATTTTCAAAGCCATCTCCATAACTTGATACTTCCATAAAATCCATAGATAAAGGCAATTTTATTTCTCTAACTAAATCAGCCATAAATATTACAGACCCTTTTAATATACCTACTACCACTAAATCAGCAGTATCATCTTTTAAATCATTAGTTATTTGAGCCCCTAATTCTTTTACTCTTGTTTGTATTTGCTCATTTGAAATTAATGTTTTAGTTATGTACTTTTCCCAATTTTTCATCATTTTTACCAACTCCATTACTTTTTTTATTTTATATTATATCAAAAACATACTTAAATTGCTACTTATTATTATTTTTATTCAAATATATTATACTAATTATAAGTATTGCAGAAAATATTAATTGAATAGGACTTAATATTCTCTTATATACCAATGCTTCTATTATTACTGAACTTAAAGGGTATGCTAATTCAGATATAGTTGCATAACTAGCCTTTGTTGTTATCATTCCCTTGTAATACACCGTAAGAGAAGTTAAACTAAATAATGCTATTATAAATGTTAACTTATATAAATCAGGGCTAGATATATATTGTCTTAATGATACTATACTTCCACTTGAAAAAATTAATATAGAAAAACTTATTATAGTAGTAAAAAGATATCTATAAAAAACTGTAGTCAAAAAACTATGATTACTTACTATTTTTTTACTAAATACAGTTGAACTCCCAAATGAAAAAGCTGCTATTAATGAATACATTGCTGCTCTTAAATTATTTTCTTCTAGTAATTTCGGACTATTTAATCCAAATATAAGGAAATATAAGGATATTAATGATACCGCTAAAACTATATAAAATCTTTTATTTGGTTTTTCCTTTAATAATGTGTATGCCAATATTATGGCAAATATAGGCTGAGTTTTTTGTATTAAAGTTACTAAGCTTAAACTAAATTGACTTAACAT
This sequence comes from Oceanivirga salmonicida, assembly GCF_001517915.1. Taxonomy (NCBI): domain Bacteria; kingdom Fusobacteriati; phylum Fusobacteriota; class Fusobacteriia; order Fusobacteriales; family Leptotrichiaceae; genus Oceanivirga; species Oceanivirga salmonicida. Next base: position 3,046 of record NZ_LOQI01000037.1, read on the forward strand.
TAATGCTTTTACTATTGCTAAAGTTCCAAGTGTTCCACCAAAAAGAGCTATTAAAAAATAATAAATAAAGTCATCTTTTTTAAATTCTTTAATTTTTTTATATTGTCCTGTAAATAATATTGATAAAACAACTAATGGTACTAAATGCGATATAAATACTATAAATTTTACATTATAAAATCCTAGTGCAAAATACCTTGGTGTTAATAATACACCATCTAGTCCCCATAAAAATGCTGCAAATGATATTAATATCCAACCATAACCTAATGTTGCTGTACTACAATTCTTTTTCATTAATTTGCTCCGTTTCTACCATTCTTTTTATTGTGTCAAATTTTTTATTTATTTTATCAGTTGTAATTCTAACATCACTAAAATCTTTTTCTAATTTTGAAAAATCATTTTGTAATTTATTCCATCTTTCTTCATATCTATTAAATTCAATAGAAAAGTCATTTAATTGTGTTAAAATCTGTTCTGCACTTTTATTTTTCTTATAATTTAGTGTTGCTAATTGCATAGTTGCTATATATATCATTAAATTTGTCTGGGATGCTACCCAAACCTTTTTATCATACGCGTAATTTAATATTTCTTCAAAATTGCTATATATTTCCATAAATATTGCTTCACTAGGTAAAAACATTATAGCAGTATTTAAAGTTTCACCTTCTATTATATATTTAGATGATATTGCATCTATATGATTTTTGACGTCTATTATAAAGTTTTTTCTGCTTTCTGCATTTTCCATATATTTTAAATAATTTTCCAAAGGGAATTTAGAATCTATACATACCTTTGTTAATTTATCATCTATATATACAACAGAATCTGCTATTTTACCATTACTTAATTTGTACTGCATAGAGTATAGACCACTACTACCATATACATAATTTAATACCTGCTCTAATCTTGTTTCTCCAAAGTTACCACGCGATTTTTTATCAGTCAGTATAGCCTGTAATCCCATAATGTCATTAGATAATTTCAAAATATTTTTCTGGGCTTCATCCATTTTAGCAAGTCTTTCTAAAACCGAATTAAAAGTATCAGTTGAAGTTTTAAATCCTGATTTTAAAATATTCTCAACTTTTGTTCCTAATTCTAATAAATCCTTCGCAATATTTTCTTTTACACTTTCTTTAAAAGTTACTATACCGTCTTTGATATCTTTATCTAGCATATTACTTGATTTAAGTTTTTCTTCAACTTTTTTAGTTAATTCATCTATATTTTTATATATTCCATCTTTAATATCAAATTTAAAATCAGTAATACTTTTAGTATTACCTTCAAGTTTAACATCAATTTTAGATATTAACTCATCAATGTTCTTATCTATTCCTTCTTTTAAAGTATCTTTGAAAACTAGCATTGATTTTGTTGAATTATTTGATATCTCATTATTTTCAACTAATTTCTTATCTACTTTATCAATCAAATCAAATATATTTTTTTCTACACTATTTTTTAAATTATCTTTAAAATCTATAATATCTTTAGAAATATTATTTTTATTTTCATACATAAGTCTAGTTATATCTTCTTTTGTATCATTATTTTTTTCTATCATTTTTTCTATAATTTCATGTTTAAAATCTCTATTATCTTTATTTTTCATAAGGAAAATTAGGTAACAAACTAAAATTATTAAAATAACTAGTAGTACATACAATATATCCACGCATTGCCTCCATTTAAAATTTTAAGATATATTTATAAAAAAGTGATATTTAAAATATCACTTAATTAATTATTTGAAAAAATGTCCTGTTTCTCCATTTTGACTTTTTTCAATTAAATATTGAAGTAATTCTTTTGAATGATTTTCTATAACAGAATCATCAAATATTGTTTGGCTAAATATATCTTCCCCTGAAGTTATACTTCTTTTAAACGTTATTATTTGATCTCTTAATTTTTTATCTCCAAAAACCCTACTTCTACCGTTAGAGTCTTTTATATCAAAGTTAACACTAACTATATTATTATTACTTACTATTATATTCATTACATATATAGTATCATTAGATATATTTTCTTCTACTTCATATTTTCCATTTTCTAATGAAAATGTCAACATTGAAATTGTTAAAAATAACATCATTATTAGTTTTTTCATTTTTATCACCTACCATGATTGTAGCATGTTCTTGAATTTATTTCAAATTTTCTAATTCATCAACATATTCCATATACTCTTTTTTGCTTTTTAAGTGTATAATTAATTTAATTATTAAGAATATAACTCCTATTACTATTAATATATTTCCTAATATAAAATTTAATTTTGAAACTTCTGTAAAATATATGAAATATATCAATACTGCATATCCTATTAAATTTATTATTAATGATAACATATTTAACTCCTATAAATACCTAAGCGGATCAACCAAATTTACACCTTTTCTTGTTTCAAAATATAAATTAGTTTCTTTTGTTGCTGAATCTCTACCCAATGTTCCTATAGATTGTCCTTTTTTTACATTATCTCTTTTTTTGACTCTTACACTTGCTAAATTTCCATATACAGTTATTATTCCAGCATGATCTATAATTACTATTCCACCTAAACTTCCAAGTTTACCTGCATGTAATACTGTTCCTGTATCAGCTGCTTTTACATTCTGTCCAAGTTTTCCTCTAATTTCAATACCATTACTTTTTAAACCTTTAACTTTTTCTTGTCTAAATCTTACTACTACTCTTCCATTAATAGGCATTGATAATCTTCCAGTTCCTTTAATTACTACTATTGGATCTTCTTTGCCTCCACTACTTGCTTTCTTTTTTTGATTTTGAGCAATTATTGCTTGTATTTGTGCTTCTAAATTACGTTTTTCTCTTATAAGTTTACTAATTTTAGATTGTAATTTTTTATTTTCATGGCCTAAATTAGATTGTATTTTTTTCAGTTGTGCAACTTTTCTGTCTTTTTCTATTTTAGCAATTTTTAATTCTTTTCTCTTATTTTCAAGTTGTATTCTTGCCTTTTTTACATTAGAGGCTTCAACTAAATTTTTCTTTTTAATAACTTCAACTTTTTGTTTATTTTTTTCAACATGAGTTTTATAATACTCTATACCCTGTATTTTAGACACTTGAAGTGCTAATATTTTCTTCTCATCTTGTTTTTTCTTAGCATCACGAACTCTTTCAAAACTTTTATCTTTTTCTATTACTCTTGAACGTCTTACTTTATCAAGTGCTATTATTTTATTAGAATATTCTGTTTTATTGTATTCTATTTTTTCATTACTATCATTTATTTTCTTAATATTATCTCTTATTTCGCTATCATTTTTACCTATATCTTTTAAAATCTTTATATATTTTGATTCTAAAACTCTATATTCTTTTTGTAGTCTATCTATTTTATAATTAAGATTATTTATCTCTCTTTTTACTTGTTTTTCTGTTTTTTTCGCCACATAAATTTGATTTTTATTTTTCTTTATCTTGCTACTATTAGCATTTACTTGTCTATTAATCTGATTTATTCTATTTTTATTTTTATCTATTCGATTATCAGCGAATATATAATTAGTTAGCCCTAAAATCAAAATAAATAATCCTATTTTTTTAATTTTCATCTACTTCCACTTCCAAATCTACTTCTTCTAAATTTATATCACCAGTATAATTTTTAAAATACTTGTTCATAGAAAAATAGTTTATGAAATATGATATTACTATTGATAATACTAGTATTATTAATAATGCTCCTATTTCAGAAAATGTAAATCTTGTTGTTTTATAATCTTTTATTAATGAATTTATACTTTGCACAAGTTTAGTTTTTATAATTAAATATGTTATAAATGCTATACCAAATGACCCTAATACTGCTACTACACTTTCAACAAAAAATACTTTTTTTAATTCTTTAACGCTCTTACCTGAACGCAAACTTTCGTGTATTTCATTTTTCTTAGATATAATAGAAAATCTAATAATATTATATATCATAAGTATAGTTAATAAAGAAACAATTATAGTTGCATTTATACTTATTCTTTCTGCAACATTGTTAAACTTTATACCTTCTTCTATCGCCTTTGTTCTAAAATCAAATGAATCAATTTCTTTCATGTTTATTAAACTGTTTTTTAATTTTTCTAAATTAACATCTTTTTTCAAGTAAACATAAAATGCATCTTCCAAAGGATTTTCATTTTCAGATACTGTCATACCCAATTCTAACATTACAGCCTTTAATGCTAATTCTTTTGATTCATATCTTAATGAATTTACTCCTGGTAATTCAATTAATTTTTTACTTATTTCTTTTTTTTGCTCTTCTTCTAAATCTTTTAAATATACTATAATTTGATTTCTGTTTTCTTTTTCAGTCCTATATTCTTTTAAACTCAAAATACCGAAAACCGAAATAAATGTTAGCATAAAAACTATTGCTAGTGTTATAACTGCAGATATAAAAGAGTTTAAATCTACTATTAATTTATTGTTTTTAATTCCTAATTTCATATTATCTCCTTTATTTGTAATTATCTAACACTACTTTTGCTATATCTTTACCTCTTAATTCGTATTTATCTAACATTAGATTTCCTTCTCCACTTTGACCAAATCTATCATAAATTCCATGTTTTATAACCTTTGTAGGTTTAACTTCTGATAAATATTCTGAAACGGCAGAACCTAATCCACCAATTACTGTATGTTCTTCTGATGTAACAATAAACTTACATTCATTTGCAGCTTTTAAAACTGTTTTTTCATCTAATGGTTTTATTGTTGACATATTTATTACTCTTGCACTTATTCCTTTTTCTTCTAAAATTTTAGCTGCTTCCATTGCTTCTGAAACCATAAGTCCAGTTGCTATTATTGCAATATCACTACCTTCTTTTAATGTAGCTGCTTTTCCTATTTCAAAATTATAATTTTCATCAAATAATTTAGGAACTGCTAATCTACCAAGTCTAATATACATAGGCCCTTCATATTTTGCTGCTTCTAATATCATTTGTCTAGTTTCTACTGCATCAGCTGGTGATAATACTACCATACCTGGTAATGTTCTCATTAATGCTAAATCTTCTATTGATTGATGCGAACCACCATCTTCTCCTACTGATACGCCTGAATGTGTAGGACAAATTTTAACATTTAAATGTGGATAAGCTATACTATTTCTTATCTGTTCAAATCCACGACCTGCTGCAAATATTGCAAATGTAGATACAAAAGGGATTTTTCCAGTTGTTGCTATTCCTGCTGCTGTTGCCATCATATCAGCCTCTGCTATTCCCATATTAATATGTCTATTAGGGAATTCTTTTTGGAAAAATGTTGTCATAGTTGATTTAGTTAAATCTGCATCTAATACTACTATGTCATTATTTATTTTACCTAACTCTACTAATGCTTCTCCAAAAGCGTGTCTTGTTGCTTTTTTTTCCATTATAAATACCTCCTAATTTAATTCTTTCATTGCTTTTTCAAATTCTTCTTTGTTTGGTGCTTTACCATGCCAACCTGCTTCATTTTCCATAAATGAAACTCCCTTACCTTTTACGGTTTTACAAACTATTGCAGTTGGTTTTCCTTTTGTTTCTTTTGCTACTTTTAAAGCATTTTTTATTTCATCTAAATTATGTCCATCTATTTCTAATACATTCCAACCAAATGAACTAAATTTATCTTTTATAGATAATAAATTCATAACTTTTACTACTTCACCATCAATTTGTAATCCATTTGCATCAATAAATGCCACTAAATTATCTAACTTATAATGTGCTGCTGTCATTGCTGCTTCATAACATTGACCTTCTTGTAATTCTCCATCACCCATAATTGTATAAACTCTATATGGTTTATCAAACATTTTACCTGATATAGCCATACCATTTGCTGCTGATAATCCTTGTCCTAAAGATCCTGTTGACATTTCTATACTATCTAATTTTTTAAGATCTGGGTGTCCCTGTAAAGGAGAGCCAAATTTTCTAAGTTCTGTTATTAATTTTTTATCTATAAATCCTTTTTCCATTAATGTTGCATATAAAGCTGGAGCTGCATGTCCTTTACTTAATACCAATCTGTCTCTATTTTCCATCTTAGGATTTTTTGTATCTACATTCATTTCATCAAAATATAATACTGTTAGTATGTCTGCTATTGATAAAGAACCTCCTGGGTGTCCTGATTTTGCATGATATATCATTTCAATTATATCTTTTCTAATTTCTTTTGAAATTTCTAATAATTGCTTATTTTCCATTATTCCTCCTATTTTTTTCATTTATATATAATTATATCATATTTTTAATTTTAATTCATTAGCCTTTAATTTTTTTCTTTTTTTAGTGAATAAAATACAATAGATAAAACAAATAACACTATTGCTAATGTAAGTGCAAGTATAGTTCCTTCTTTTGTGGTATTAACTTTTCCTTGGGCATCTGGGACTGCATTATAAATAGAAGCATATATAGTAATTATAGCCTTTGTCATAAATGCTAATTTTAAGAAAAATCCTTGTATTCCAAATAGTAAACCTTCAACTGATAATTTACTTTCTTTTACTATGTCATTTGCTATCTCAGATAACATTGCTGGTGGGAATATAAATCCTGCACCACTAATTCCTGCTCCTATCACAAATACCGAAGTATTTACTAACCACATTGAATTTGATAAAGTCATCATTCCAATAACACCTGTTATTATCATAATTAAATTTAAAATCATTATTTTCTTAAATCCAAATTTTTTAGTTAATATATTAGTTATAGGGAAAAATATAGCTGATGCTATAAATAGTAATGTAGATAAAAAACTTGTTACTTTTGTACCTTCATCTAATATTGAACTTACATAATAACTAAGTGAAGTTTGTATAACATTAAATCCTGTAAAGAAACAAAATAACCCTAAGAAGTATAAAATAACATCTTTTCTATATAAATATTTAATAGTTTTTCTAAAACTTATTTTTTCCTCTTTTTCATTTTGTTTAGTTAACTCTTTTTCTTTTAAAAATAAAGCACATACATATATACCTATTACTGCAACTATAGCAAAAGGTATTACCATTTTTTGAAATCCCTCAACAGAATATTCTGTACCCAATGGTGAAAATTTTGCTATTAAAAGCCCTGATAATACCATAGGTAATGCTGAAAAGATTAATCTAAATACTGACTGTACTGTTGATAAATTTATTCTTTCTTCCTTAGTTTTAGATAAATCTGCAACCAATGAATTATATGGTCCACCTACTAATGTATAAGAAATAAAGAAAACTGTTCCCACTAATACAAAATGTGTAAATGTAGCATTTAAACTAGTTGTAGGGGGATAAAAGAATAGTACTGTTGATATGGCAAGTGGTAGACCACCTAAAATCATGAAAAATGACCTTTTCCCAAATCTTGATTTACTATTATCTGATAAATACCCTACAACAGGATCTGCTATTGCATCAATAAATCTAATTATAACATAACCTAACGTTAATAAATATGGTGTTAAAAGTGGATTTAATCCAGATTCTTTTGATGGTAAATAGAAAAAATTTATCCATTGAACGAATACTCTATCTAACATAAAATATGATACTCCTAAACCATATATCATATATGTTCTTTTACTTAATTTATTCATTATATCTCCTTTTCCAAAAAGTCATTTATAGCCTTTGTATATTCTTGTTTATATTGCAAATATATTCTGACGTGTTGACCTTTTCTAAATGCTTTGAATTTTGTTTTTCTTAAAGCATTTTCTCCCAAATTTTCATACTCTTCTTTCATAAATTCAAATGGTGTAGTCATATCTTTTTCTGATTGTAATATTAATGTTGGAACTACTCCTAATAATTTTGAAAGTTTTAAATCATCTAAATTGTTATCTATTATTTTATCTAATTTTTTTAAAACTATCATATTAATAATATATGGTACTTTAATACCAAATACATAAGCATTTCTAAGTATTATTTTACGAACGTTAGAAACTGGACTATCTAAAATTAGTTTTTCTACAACTATATTTTTTTCTTTTAAATCCTTTTCATAAAAATATAGCATAGCCGCTGCTCCCATAGCCCCTTGTGAAAATCCATATAATATAAAGTTATTATAATTAAAAGTCTTATTTAAATATAATACTGTGCTGTATATATCTTTAGAAAAATAATACCCAAAAGCAGTTTTTGCTATATCTGATCTACCTGAATTTCTTAAATCAGGTATAAAAATATTATACTCTTCACTCAAAGTCATGTCTAAAAAAAGTTGTAAAAATTTCAAGCAAAATATTCTATTACTATTTCTACCATGTAAAAAAATCATAGTCTTTTTTGCATTAGGTTTTTTAATAATCCAACCATATAGATTAAGACCATCAATAGATTTATACTCTATTTCTTCATATTCCATGTTAAAAACCTTAGGAGAATATCTCCCTGCTATCATTCTATTTTTACTTTTCATCACGTCTTTTAAAGCTTTTTCTAAACTTTTTCTTGGATATTTTTGTATTTTATCTAAAAATATCATTATTATTTCTCCTTGTATATAGAATTATAATTATCATATTTATCAACTAAATACTCATATAATAGTTTATACTTAATATTTTCATTTATATCTTTAAAATTAACCTTAGCAAAATCTAAATTTTTCACATATTTCGAACCTTTTTGATTTATACCCAAAATTTTAATTTCACTTATTTCACTTTTTTTTATATTATCCATATACTCTTTAGATATATCTAATACTACATTTAACATTAGTCTTTTAATTCTGTTTATAGATATATGTCTACTTGCCATTTCATTTATGAAATCATTATAATTATATACTATTTTTAATCTTTTTAAAATATAATTTTTTAAATCTTGTGTCATATCATAGATATTATCTATATTTTTAGTTAATGCTATATACTTAAATAGAGAAAAAAGTTTTTCTTCATAGCCCATTACATAACTATATTTAGCATTATATGGTACTAAACTAGATATATCTTCCTTATTTTTTATCATTTCTCTAATTCTAGTTGCTGATGCTATTCCAGATACTATATCACTATCATTGTAATCTACATTTTTTCTTTCAATAATGTATGGCTTAATATCTAAATTATAACCCTTTATTGCCCTAATATATTCCATTGCCAAAATATTGTTGGATTTATATAAATCAGTCCCTTTTAAAACCATACTACAAGCCTTATTATATGAATACCCTTTTGAAGTATATTCAACTATTTTATCATCTACAAGCAATTCACTCATCTTAATAATTTCAGATATATTAGAAGTTTCTGCTCCAAAAACTTGTATATCTACACTTAATTTAGAAAGTATTCTAGTAGAATACGAACAATAAATCTCAGCATTTTGAAAACTAATATATGGTGGAATTTCTACCACTATATCATAGCCCATATCTAATGCTATATTAGTTCTATCTAACACATTTAATATACTAAGTTCTCCCCTTTGTACAAAATCAGATGATATTAGTGCAATTTTTAAATCAGGATTTATTCTTTTATTTATTTCATCTAACTGATACTTATGCCCATTATGAAATGGATTAAACTCAGCCACTACTCCTACTATCATATATCACCTACCTTTACTATATATTATATTATCTATTAGTAATTATTTCAAGTTTTTAAAAAATTAGAAAAAACATAATAATATTGTATTGACATTTGAAAGTTTAAGAGTATAATGTACTAGAAATTATGCGAATTTGAAAAATAAAATATTAAAAATAAAATTTTTAAAATAGGGAGATGACAAAAATGATTTCAAAATACAAAAAACTTATCTTACTATTTTTTCTCACTCTTATTTTAGTCAGTATTTTAAATTTTATATGGTTAAAATTAAATTTACAATATAATTTTATAAAATCAATGTTAGTAGGAATAGGTATAGTGATTATAGCGAAAATAATAGGATATAAATTATATTAGTGAAAATTGATTAAAAAAGGAGTCAAAATGAATAAAAAAACATTGTTAATGCAGGTATTATAGGTGCATTAGCAGGTATATTTTCAACTGCTTTAGAAAGATATGGTATAAGTTATACTTATAAAATCCTAATCTTGTTTATTTCATTAAGTATTATAAGTTATTATTTAAATAAAATAAATAAATAAATAAGAATAATTATAAAATTAAAATAAATTAAAATAGAATTATTTTTATATCAATAAACATAACTCTATTTTTTTATTCAAATGATATTAGTGAAATTTTTAAATTATTCTTTAACAATCTCATTATATTATTTTCTTTTTTTAATAAATCTATCTAATTTTTCAAATATTTTTTCATCATTAGGGTCTAACCAAATATCAGGTTCTACTCCTATATATTCCTTTGCTTTATCTATGGTTTCATGATAAAAATAACTCATATTTACACCAATCTTTGAATTGGGTAATAACCAGGTAATTTCAGACATATTTCCAGAAATTGCTCCAGCTGTTGATACACCTAGAATTATAACATTTTTATAGTCTACTAATTTTAAAATTATACTTATAATTTCTGGAGCAGAAGAAGTTTCTCTGTCAACTAATATGTATATCTTATTTTTATTTTTTTTATATACCTTATTAAGCATAGTTTTGCCTTCTATTTTTTTCCATGATAAATCAATATAATTAAGTGCAAATTTTTTCATTCCCTTATTTATGGCTTCTTCCATATTATAATAATATTTACTTAATATATTATTAAATGTTGAAGTATATCCTCCTTTATTTCCTCTAAAATCTATTACTAAATCCTTTTCTTTTATCTTGTCTAAATATTTTTCGTAATAATTTATATCTTTACCCTTAAAACTTCTAGCACGAATTATATAATAATTTCTATATTCTTCAAATTCATTTTTATTCATTTTAAAATTAATACTGTTAATTTTTTGTAATGTATATTCTAAAAATTTCCCATCTTTTAATTTTAAATTTAATTTAATATTTTTATCATCAATATTACTGTTTGCAACAATTGTATACCTAATGTTACCTTTTTTATCTAAAGTATATTTAATATATTTTTCTCTATCTTCTTTTGAAATTTTATCTAACAATTTATTATCTACATATTTATCATACTTATAATAATAATAATAATTTTTATTAATATCATTATATCCAAATACTTTAAAATGGATATCTTCAATCACTTTTAAATTATTTAATATTATTTTCGATAATTCAAACGAACCTATTTCATCTTTTCTATTTAAAATTTTTAATATTTCATTTTTTGCTTTAGAAAAAGTAGCATCTCCACCGAATTTATCATAATATGGATACCTAGTTTTTAATAAATACATAAAAACTTCAATGTCTTCAATGGCTTTTTCTGTTGATATCTCAACATTTGCTACAGTATTACCAAATTCCCAATTCCTTTTTACAATATTTTCATACTCAGCATTACTTCTCGCTTTTCTATCAAAAATATATTCTTTTTCTTTTACAATATTAAATTTATTTGGAATAAACTCTATATCTTTAGTCTTAAATTTAAAACTAATGAAAAGAAAAAAAGCAACACTAAATACAAAAATTAAAAATTTCTTAATACTCATAAGCACAAATACCTTTTTTTAAACTACCATTACTATATTTCACTATATATGAATCATAAAATCCCATAAGTCAACTACCCCCATTAATTCTTTATTATTTAATATTTCTATCTCGACATATTATAACACTATTTTAAATAAATATAAATTTTTTAATTAATTTGTGTATACACCAAAATAAAAATCATATTTTAAAAATGACTTAAATTTTTATTAATTCTTTTTTATATTATTTACCAAATAATCCGTCATGAAATCCTCTACCAAATTCTAAACCAATATATGAACCAATAATTACACCTATATTACCACCATTTATTTCCATGAATTCTTTTTCATTAATTATTTCTTTATATATTTTTTACTCATATCTAACAAATATACCGCTGCATCATGTTAAAAATAACTACAACGGTATAATAAAATTATATTTATTATGCTATATCTTTCTCGGTTATAATAATTACAATTAATATTTATATAATTACAATCATAATGTTAATTATTCTACAATCTATAAATTATGTTATTTAATAAATCGTAATTTATCATTTAAATTAAAAATAATAATTAAAGTAACAGCCAAAGTAAGAAAAGCCAAAACTATAATATCATTTTTAGGTATAGCAACTTCTTTTACAAATTTTAAATATAAAACAACTATATCAGAAATTAACATTGCAAAATAACCAAAATATAACATATTTTTTGTTGTTGTTATCATACTTTACTAGGTAAAAAATTACCATAACCTCCTTATAATTTGAATAATAATTATGCTGTTTTTATAACTCTAATTAAAACTACCAACGTCTCCAAATTCGTATTGCTCCTATTGTTTTACGAATAAAACTAATACCTCCACTAATATTAATATCAGTACAACCACCACCATTTATTTTCATTAATTCTTTTTCATTATTTATTTCTTTATACATTTTATTACCTCTCTCTAATTAATATATTATAACAAATATACCGTTGCATCATTGCCAAAAATAATTACAACGGTATAATATTCATTAATTAATTTATATTTATTGTACTATATTTTCCTATCGTGAATAATCACATTTAACCTTTATATAATTTAGTTATGATATATAAATTGTTTCAGAAATATAATTATACTATTAATAAAATTATACATCTAATTTAACAGTACTAGTTAAAATAGGAATAACAATTAAAGTTAAAGATATAGTTCCCATAATTAAAGTATTAACATAGTCTTTAGATATATCAATTCCTTTTACAAATCTTAAATATAAAACAACTATATCAGTAAGTAGCACTGCAAAATAACTAAAATATAGCACATGTTTCGCTGTTATTACCATACTTTACTAGGCGAAAAATCACCATAACCCCCTTATAATATAAATTTTATAAAACTTCAGTATTTTTCTTATCAATTCATTTCTAATTAGAATAATATACTTATACATTTATTTTAATGTGTCCATTTTTTTATCATCGTACCAATACCTTTTCCAACTACAAAACCACCAACAAAAATACCAATTCCAGTTGCAACCATTGTTCCCGTAATAACAAATCCACCATTTATTTCCATTAATTCTTTTTCATTAATTTCTTTTATCATTTTATTACCTTCTCCCTAATCAAAATTTATATGAATTTTTCAAAGAAAACAATATAACATTAAATAATGTATATACATTTTATAACTACAATTGTTTTCTTTTTATATT
>NZ_LOQI01000038.1 GCF_001517915.1 Oceanivirga salmonicida
ATACTTTACAGTACCATAATATAAAAGGAGGAATTTTTATGAGTTGTAGAGCTGTCTTATTTTCTTTAAATGAAGAAGAGGTAAATAAAATTAAATTATGTAAAAATGATATAGAAAGATTAAATTATTTACAAGAAGATATAGAGGAAACATATTTTGAAAAATTTCCAACAAGAGTTTCTGAATTAGATAAATCTTGGGATGGTTTACACAGAAGTTTAACAGATGGAAGGTATGCATATAATAATGGAGAATATCCATTAAATCATGTTATACTTGGTGGAGAAAGTCTTTATCAACAAGATGATTATATTATGATTTTAAAGACACCCGCACAAGTTAAAGACATTGCAAAAGCAATTGAAGAAATTTCAAAACTTGAATTAAGAAAAGGTTATGATAAAATTCCTTTAGATGATGAAGATTATTCTGAATTTTTATCTGAAGAAGATTTTCAATATACATGGGAATGGTTTGAATATTCAAAAAAATTTTGGAGACTTGCTGCCAAGGAAAATAGATATGTATTATTCACAGTAGACCAATAAAAAATACAACTAAACTTATGTTATTGAATCAACGATTTTCTAATTAAAAGAATAGAAAAATAATAAATATATAAAATACCTTAAATTTTAAAAGATTTAAGGTAATTTTTTTTTGAAAAATAAGTGGTATTATGGTATAATTCACAGGTAATGGGGTGTGAAATGAAAAGTTATGAAGATATATTAGAATATTATAAAATAAAAAATGAATTAGTTGATTTTTCTTATCTTACTAAAACTAAGGAAAAGTTCATTGATCTTAATATATATAAGAAAAAAGAAGAGTTAGAATACGAATTATCATGTTTAGAAGAATTAATAGATTTCTATAAGTATGATACTGGTTTTGATGTACAAGAAATAAAAGATATTTCTAGACAATTAAAATCATTAGAAGTTTTGGGTTCATACTTAGAAGTAGATGATATTTTAAATATTAAAATCACCTTAGCATTATACAGAAAGTCTAAGAGTAGAGCAAAAGTATGTAGAGATAAATATAAAAAAATATGGAACATATTTTCAAATGATATAGAAACTAAGGAATTAGAACAAATCATAGACGAGGTTATTGATGATAAAGGTGAAATAAAAGATGATGCTAATTTAGCAATAAGAGATATTAGAAAACAAAAAAAAGTTATAAACTTAAATATTAAAGACAAAATTGAAAATATTTTTAATGATACTAACTTATCTAATGCAATCGCAGAAAAAATAATAACTACAAGAAATGATAGATATGTTATTAATGTTAAAACTGATTTTAAGGGTTTAATAAAAGGTATAGAACATGATAGATCAAGAGCAGGAAATTCAGTATATATAGAACCTTTAACTATTGTATCTCTTAATAATAAGATAAGAGAATATGAATCAAAAGAAAGAGAAGAAATAAGAAGAATTTTAATTAGGGTAAGTGAATACTTAAGAAATAATAAAGATATATTAGAAAATGTTTTTGCAATTAATCAAAAATTAGATTTTTTAAATGCAAAAGTAATGTTTAGTTTGAAATATGATTGTAATATTCCAAAGATTTCTAATAAACCTTTACTTTATTTAAAAGACGCTAGACACCCATTATTAAAAAAAGAAGAAGTTGTAGCACTTAATTTTAGTTTAAGTGATAATGAAAGATTAATGTTAATTACAGGACCAAATACTGGGGGTAAAACAGTTACTTTAAAGGTTGCAGGTTTACTTACTTTAATGGCTTTGTCTGGGTTAGCAATACCTGCTCATGAGAAGTCTGAGATAGGAATGTTTGATAGAGTTTTAGCTGATATAGGCGATGAGCAAAGTATAGAGCAAAATTTATCATCATTTTCATCACATGTAAGTTCAATAGCACATGTTATTGATACTTGTACTTCTAAAAGTTTAGTATTATTAGATGAGTTAGGTTCAGGAACAGATCCTACTGAGGGTTCTGCATTTGCAATGGCTATAATAGACTATTTAACTTCAATGAAATGTTATGGAATTATAACAACACATTATAGTGAAGTTAAGGCACATGCATTTGAAAATCAAAATATAAAAAGTGCATCTATGGAATTTGATATTAAAACATTAAAACCAACATATAAACTTATAGAGGGTATACCTGGCGAAAGTAATGCACTAATAATTGCTAAAAATTATGGTATAAACGATGAAATTATTGAAAATGCTAAGTCATATATAAGTGAAGATAATAAAAAAGTAGAAAAAATGTTGCTTGCAATAAAAGAAAAAAATGATTTATTAGAAAAGCAAAATTTAGAAGTTGAAAATTTAAAATTAAATCTAAATAATTTAAAAGAAGAATATAATGCAAAATTAATTGAAATAGAAAATGAAAAGGAAAAAATAATTTCTGATAGCATAAGTAAAGCAGATGAATATATTAAAAATATGCAGGCTAAGGCCAAGGCATTAGTTGATAAAATAAATATAGAAGATGCAAATAAGGAAAGTGCAAAAAATATACAAAGAAATATTAATATGCTATATAATTCTATAATAGAGGATAAGAAAAAAGTTAATAAAAAGAAAAAAATCACAAGCAATGATATTGATTTTAAGGTTGGAGATGAAATTTTTGTAAGCTCACTTAATAGAAATGCTAAAATATTAAAAATTATTGAAAATAAGGCTTCTTTACAGGTACAAGCAGGTATTTTAAAACTATTGGTTCCTATAAGTGAAGCAAAAAAAATAAAAAAACAAAATAATACTAACAAAGGTTATACAAGTTTTAGTAGAACTGAATCTAAGGCTCAGCTAGATGTAAGGGGTAAATTTGCAAATGATGCAATACATGAGATAGAGACATTTTTAGATAGTGCTACTTTATCTGGTTATACATTAGTATATATAGTTCATGGAAAAGGAACTATGGTATTAAGACAAAAAATAAGAGAGTATTTAAATACTTCACCTTATGTTTTAGAATTTAAAGATGCACCACAAAATGAGGGTGGGCATGGTTGTACCATAGTATCACTTAAATAGGGGGAAATATGAAATTATATAATACATTAACGAATAAATTGGAAGAATTTATACCAATAGATAAGAATATGGTAAAAATGTATGTATGTGGACCTACTGTATATAACTATATACATATAGGGAATACAAGACCAATAGTAGTTTTTGATGTATTGGCAAGATATTTGAAATATACTGGCTACAATGTAAAGTATGTTCAAAATTTTACTGATATAGATGATAAAATAATAAAAAAAGCCAATGAAGATAGTATAAGTATAGAAAAAGTAACTACTAAATATATAAATGCATTTATGGAAGATACGTCTAAACTTAATTTATTAGATGATATAATTAGGCCTAAAGTAACAGATAATATGAATGAAATCATACAAATGATACAAAAATTAATAGATAATGGTTATGCTTATCAAAAAGATAAAGACGTTTTATTCTCAATTTCTAAATTTAAAGATTATGGGAAATTATCAAATCAAAAATTAGATGAGTTAAATTCTGGTGTTAGAATAGAAGTTGATAATAATAAAGAAAATGTATTTGATTTCGTACTGTGGAAAGCTCAAAAAGAAAATGAGCCATACTATGAGTCGCCTTTTGGACATGGAAGGCCAGGTTGGCATATAGAATGCAGTGCTATGATAAAAAAATACTTAGGAGATAATATAGATATACATGCTGGTGGTCAAGATTTAATATTTCCACACCATGAAAATGAAAGAGCACAATCAATTTGTGAAATGAATGAAAAAAGTTTTTTTGTGAAATATTGGTTACATAATGCATATGTAACATTAAATTCAGAAAAAATGAGTAAATCTACTGGTAATTTTATGTTACTAAGAGAAGCATTGGAAAAATTTGATGGAAATGTTATAAGATATTTTATACTTACAAGTCATTATAGAAAAAGCCAAAATTTTAGTATAGATGAATTAGAAAATTCTAAAAAAACTTTAAATAATATAAATAAAAATTTAATTAAATTTAGTGAATATAAAGGAGATAATCATTGTATAGATATAGAAAATGATAATGAATTATCTAATATTATCAAAGAATTTGAAAAAGAATTTATTAATGCATTAGAAGATGATTTAAATACACCAAAGGCATTATCAACAATATCTATTGCAATAAATAAAACGAATAAATTATTAAATAAAGATAGTGGACTAAACTATAATTTAATGGCCATAACTATAAAAAAATATTTAGAAGAAATATTGGGAGTAAAAATGTTAGAAAAAGAAGTAGATGATAATACTGAAAAAATTGTTGAAATATTGCTTAATGTAAGAGATAAACTAAGAGAAACTAAAAATTATGAATTATCTGATTATATTAGAGATGAATTAAATAAATTAAATATAAATATAAATGATAAGAAGAAGGGGTAAAATGGGAATTTTTAAATTTTTAAGAATATTGAGAGTAAAAAAGAGTATATCTATTGATTTAGGGACTGCTAATATTCTTATATACGACAAACAAAGAAAAAAGATAGTTCTAAATGAACCGTCAGTTGTGGCACTAGACAAAAAGACTAAAAAAGTTATAGCAGTTGGAACAGAAGCAAGACAAATGCTTGGGAAAACTCCTGATAGTATCTTAGCCATAAAACCATTAAAAGAAGGAGTAATTGCAGATTTAGATGTAACTCAACAGATGCTAAATCATTTTATCAAGAAAATATATGGATATGGACTATTCAAGCCAGAAGTTATGATATGTGTTCCATTAGAAGTAAGTTCTGTTGAAAGAAAAGCATTATTTGATGCAGTATATGGGGCTAAAAAAATATATATAATTGAGGAAGGTAGAGCAGCGATAATAGGTTCTGGAATTGATATAACTAAACCAAGTGGAAACATGGTAGTTGATATAGGTGGTGGATCTACTGATGTGGCTATTTTATCACTTAATGAAGTAATATCATCTAAATCACTAAAAATAGCTGGAAATACTTTTGATGATGATATAATAAAATATATAAAAAATAAGTATAATCTTTTAATAGGAGAAAGAGCAGCAGAAAGAATTAAAAAAACATTAGGAACAGCCATCGTAGTTAAAGACCCTAAAATTATGGAAGTAAAAGGTTTAAATTTAACTATTGGTTCGCCTGCTAGTGTAGAAATAAATGAAAATGAAGTTTATGAAGCAATAAAAAATTCATTATTTAAAATTGTTAGTGCTACTAAAGAAGTATTGGAAAAATGTCCACCTGAATTAGCCGCAGACATATTAGATAATGGTATAGTTATGACTGGTGGAGGTTCACTTATTCAGAATTTCACAACTTTATTAGAAGAACAAGTTAAAGTAAAAGTATTTCTATCAAAAAATCCACTAGATTCTGTGGTATTAGGTGGAGGATATGCATTTGATAATAAAAAGTTATTGCATACATTACAAATGAAAGAAAATTAATGGAAAAAATGAATAATACAACTATATTACTATATTCAGATGCAAGAATAGATTTGAAAAAATATGCATATGAATATACAATAGATATATTTAAAAATAAAGAAATTGAATATGTTGAACAAGATGTTATATATCTTGAAAACATAAAAATATCTGATTGTCGTGAAATAGTAGAAAAAGCAATAGAAAGTTCATATAAAGGTCTTAAAGTATTTATATTAAACTTAAATGGTATTAGAAATGAGGCAAGTAATTCTTTACTAAAAATCATAGAAGAACCGCCAAGAGATACCATATTTTTGCTGTTATCAAATAATAAAGATAGTATACTAGATACTATTTTATCAAGATGTATAAAAAAATATATAAAACCTAAAACTTCAACTATTAATAATTATATATATGAAATTTTTGATGGAAATATTGAATACATTAATGAATATGAGAGTAGTGATATAGAAATTTCAAATTATGAAATTAATAATTTTGATGATACTTTGGAAGCAATAGAACAATATTACAAAACTGATAAAAATATATATACTTTTTTAAAATTTAAATTTGCTTTAAAATATTTAATAATGGAAGTTAAATTTGAAAGTAGTAAAAATAAAATGACTTTTATACAAAATATAATTGATAAAATATCAAATGATAGGGAAATAACATTAGAGTTATTAAATAAATTAACTTTATTAGTTAGTTTTAAAGTTAGTAAAAAAGTATATGAAATATTAGTAAATTTGAAAAATAGTATAAAAAATAATACTAATGTTAGAGCAATAATATATATGTATTTATGCATAATATTAGAGGAGGTATAATGTATAAAACACTAATTAGTGATTTAGATGGAACTTTATTAGATGCTAACCATGATATAAGTGACGATTCTATATCTTTATTAAAAAGATTAAATGATAAAGGTGTAGAAATTATTTTAGCAACTGGTAGAAACTATATTGACGCAAGAAGAATAAAAGATAAATTAGATTTTGAAATAGATATAATTACATCAAATGGGGCAGAAATAATAACAAAAAATGGAGAATTTTTATTTAAAGTTTTATTGAACAAGGATATAATTGAAAATTTAATTGAAATAGACTTTAAAAAATATTCTGATGAAATATATATGAATTTTATTGAAGATGATGATTGGGTATGTATTGAAAAATACCCAGAAAATCACCCTATTTTAAATTGGACTAGTGATGAATGGAATTATAATATTAAAAATATGAATAATCTTAATTTAAAAAATATAATAAAAATATTTTTTGTAGGTCCTAATGATAAATTAAAAACATTATTAGAGGAAGTTAAAGCCATAATAGGGAATGAAGCAAATTATGCATTTACATTGCCCACTTGTTTAGAAATATTTCCTAATGGAATAAATAAAGCCAATGCAATAAAGAGATTAAATTTAGATTTTAATAATGCAGTTGCTTTTGGAGATGGATTTAATGATTTAGAAATGTTAAGATTAGTAAAAAAAGCATATTTAATGGGAAATGCTTCATACGAATTAAGAGAAATATTACACGATATAGAAGTTATAAAGCCCAATACTGAAAATGGTATGCAAGAAAAGCTAAAAGAAATTTTTGGAGTTGATTAATATGGCAATAGGAATTTTTGACTCAGGTGTAGGTGGGTTGACAGTTTTAAAAGAATTAAAGAAAAAATATCCAAATAATCAATTTATTTATTTTGGAGACTTAGGGAACTTCCCATATGGAAAAAAAACAAATGATGAAATAATAAAATATTCAAAGAATATTACTGAATTTATGTTGAGTAAGAATATAAAAGATATAGTAATTGCATGTAATACTGCAACTGCCATTGCTTATGATATTTTGAAAAAAGAATATAGTGATATAAATTTTTATGGTATTATTGATTCTGTTTGTGAACAGATTAAAAGTAATAATATAACTGTAATAGGAACTAATGCGACCGTTAGGTCTAATATATATAAAAATAGATTATTAGATAAGGTAAAATACCAAATTGCAGCACCTAAATTAGTTGAATATGCTGAAAGAGTTAACAAAAATGGTGTAGAAGAAATTATAAAAGAATATATAAGTGCTGATTTAGTTGAAAAAACTGATATATTATTGGCATGTACTCATTTTCCATTACTTAATGAAAAAATTAAGAAAGTATATCCTAATATTAATTTAATAGATCCTGCAATTTATTTAGCCAATACTATAAATTTTGAAACTACTTATAAAGAACAACAAGATATATTTTATACCTCAGGAGAATTAGAATATTTTAAAATACAATTAAAAAATATTCTTGGAAAGGAGAATATAGATGTACGAGTACATAAATGGAATACTAACTGTTAAAAATTTAGAATACGTATGCATTGATATAATGGGCTTAGGTTATTTAATATATATACCTTTCAAAACTCATGAGAAGTTAGTTAATATAAATGAAAAAGAAAAATTATATATTTACACTAATGTTAAAGAGGATGACATAAGATTGTATGGTTTTAAAACAAAAGATGAAAGAGATATATTTGTTAAAACAATTTCAGTTAGCGGTGTAGGACCTAAAATTGCATTATCTATACTATCAGTATTTACACCTTCAGAAATAGCAGGTATAGTTAAGTCAGATGAATACAAGATACTATCAAAAGTACCTGGTTTAGGTGTTAAAAAAGCACAAAAATTAATCATTGAACTAAAAGATAAATTAAATGATTTTGAAGTAGATACATTAGGATTTGAAGTTCATATAATTAAGAATGAATTGAAATTAGCATTAGAATCATTAGGTTATAATAAAATAAAAATTGAAGATTATATTAGTGATGATGAAATTAAAACAATTAATAATAGTGGTATACTTATGAAAGAAATTTTAAAGAAAATCAGTAACAAAAAATAAATTAGAATTGTTAGAATATTTAATGTGCTTTACAAAGGTTCATATAAAATATATAATATTAAATAAAAAGATTAGGAGAGAATATGTTATATAAATTTACATACTTTGAATTATCACATATAAATGCTTTAATACTTTACTTTATAGTGGGAGTAATAATTATAGGATTACCATTTTTTATAAGAGATTTAGAAAAAACTATATATACTAAATGCATAGGTTATTTTATAATAATTTTAAAATCATTTGATATATTTTATAGAGTATACTTTGAAAAACATCATATAAAAGACGTTTGGCCATTACATTTATGTAATATAGCAGTCATATTGGCAGGAATATATCTAATAACTAAGAAAAATATTATATTTAATTTGGTATATTTTTACTATACAGGTGCAATATTAGCAGTTATATTACCTGGTTTAGATTATTTATATACTAAAACTTATGTGTATATATTTATAGGTACACATATGCTAGAAATAATAGCAGTACTATATGCATTAATACATTTAGATGCGAGAGTAACTAAAAAAGGATTAAAATTATCATTAGGAGTGTATTTAATAATTAGTATATTGATAAGATTATTAAACAATACTATAGGAACAAATTATATGTTCCTAAATGATTATATATTACCAGCAGTTTCATTTATAAAACCGCTAAATTTATACGCAATTTTACTTACAGCATTATTTATGTTATCAATGCTAATTACATATATACCATTTATGTATTCAGATAATGACGAAATAGAAGAAAAAATAATAGGTTAGGTTTTGTCCTAACTATTTTACTATAAATAGGAGAGCAACTATGAAAAATTTAGTAATATTAGGCAATTTTGATGGAGTGCATATAGGGCATCAAAATTTAATTAGTAGTGCAGTAGAATATGCTAGAAAGAATAATTTAAGACCTATAGTATACACATTTTCAACTTTATCAAAAAATAAAGAATTTTTAACAACAATAAATCAAAGGAAAGAATTAATATATAATTTAGGTGTTGATGAAGTTATAATTGATGATTTTGATAGGGTAAAAATGTATACTGCAAAAGAATTTGTAGAGAAAATATTAAAAAAAGAATTAAATGCCAAAGTAGTATTTTGTGGTTATAATTATAAATTTGCATATATGAAAGAAGGAAATGTAGAAATTTTAAAAGACTTGATTGAGACAATAGTCTTTCCTGAATTTAGGCTAGAAAATGAATTAGTTTCAAGTAGTAAAATAAGAGAATTACTTTATATAGGCGATATTTATAATGCAAGTAAATTATTAGGTAGAAATTTAGAATATAGGGGAATTGTAGTAAAAGGTAGACAATTAGGGAGATTAATAGGTTTTCCTACTGCAAATATAAAAATAACTGAAAATAAAATTAGAATTCCTAATGGTGTATATGGTTCATATACTAAAATTGAAGGATATGAAAAAGAATTTTTAAGCATTACAAATATTGGTACTAATCCAACTATATCTGATAATAATGAACTTAACATAGAAACACATATATTGGATTTTAAAGATAATATTTATGATAAAAAAATTAAAGTTAGACTGTGTACTAAAATTAGAAATGAAGTAAAGTTTTCTACAATAGAAGATTTGAAAAAACAAATAAATATAGATACTAATAAATGGAGAATTGAAAATGTTAAATATAGTAATTAATGATTTTGAAGGTCCTCTTGACTTACTATTATACTTAGTCGAAAGTAAAAAAATGAATATAAGAGAGATAAGTATAAGTAAAATAATAGATGACTATATTGAAATTATAAATAATCAAGGTGAAGATAAATTTAAATTAAAAGTAGAATTTTTACAAATGGCATCATTACTTCTAGAGATAAAAGCTTTTTCTATACTAAGAGCAGATATAAAAAATAAAAAAGAAGAAGATTTAGAAAAAAGACTTATGGAATACAAAATATTCAAAGAGTTATCTGAAGAATTTTCAAAATCTGAAAATGAATATTTTAGAACTTATAGAAAGAAAGGTAATAAGGATTTTGCAAGTGAAATAATTGAGCATGATAATTCTATATTATCAATAGAAAGTTTGCAAAATGCTATTAATAATATATTTAGTAGATTAGATATGCCTAATAGAAATGCTATTAAATTAGAATTAGAAGAAGAATTTAGTGTAGAAGATGCATTAGAAGAAATTGATTTTTTTGGTGTCAATGAAAAAATAAGTTTTAGTTCCTTATTAAAAGGAAAATATAGTAGAGCAAGAATAGTTAGTTTTTTTATGGCTATACTTGAAAGTTATAAAGAAAATAAGATAGATATATTACTAGATAATGATGAATTTTATATTATAAAGGAGAAAAACTCAAATGTTTAAATCAGGAATATTAGTTATGATTATTAATATGATTAGTAGATTATTAGGACTTTTAAGAGAAGTTTTAATGGCTACTTTTTTTGGAAGTAATGCATATACTGACGCCTATTTTGCTAGTAGTAGAATATCAAATTTTTTCACAACCTTATTAAGTGATGGTTCAATGGGAACAGTTTTAATTCCTTTATACGCTGAAAAAAAAGAAAAAGAAGGTGTGCAAAGAGCAAATGAATTTGTACATACAATAATGACCTTATTATTTAATTTTAGTGTGATTGTTGCTTTGACAACTATGATTTTTTCTAAATCAATTTTATTATATTTAATTGGTTTTAAAGACCCACAAAGATTAGAAATGGCAAATTCTATGCTTAAAGTAATGTCATTTTATGTTGTGTTTATATCACTATCAGGTATTGTGGCAGCATATCTTAATAGTTATAAAAAATTCTTTATATCTGCCTTAGTTGGTGTTGCATTTAATTTTACATTAATAACTGGTTTAATTATTTCAAAAAGAACTATAGGTATATATGGTTTATCAATTACTTTTCTAATTTCAGGATTTATACAACTTGGAATACAATTACCAACATTTTTTAAAATAATTAAAAAAGTAAAATTTAACTTTAACTATAAAGATGAATATGTAAAATCATTTTTTAAATTAATGATACCAACACTTATAGGGTTATTCGCGTATCAAGTTAATGAAATAGTAAATACCAATTTTGCATCACATTTAAAAATAGGAACTATTAGTGCAATTAATTATGCTAGTAGACTATATTTATTACCAATAGGTGTATTTGCAATATCATTATCAACTGTAATATACCCTCATTTGGTAGAAGCAATAGTAAAAAAAGATAGCCAAAAAACTGAAAGAATGTTTGTAAGGGGAGTTAACTTATTAGCATTTTTAATTATACCTTGCGTGTTTGGACTATTTTTCTACTCAAGAGAAATAGTAAGTCTATTATTTGCATATGGTAAATTTAAAACACAAAATGTAATAATGACAAGTGAAATATTAAAATGTTATGCCTTAGGTTTAGTATTTTTCTCAACTAATCATATTTTAGCAAGAGTACACTATGCAAATAAGAATAGAGTATTACCTGTAATAGCTTCATTTATTGCAATAGGAATAAATATTACATTAGCATATATTTTATATCAAAAATATGCGCATATTGGTTTAACAACAGCAACAGTAATATCTGCATCAATAAATTATTTAATATTATTTGTATCTATAAAAAAACAATATATTGATTTTAAAGTGATAAAACATATAACATTTTTACTAAAAGTCATAATTGCTTCAGCAATATGCATATATGTATCAAATAATTTTTCAAACATTATTCTAAAAATATTAGTATTCATGATAATATATGCAATAATTTGGGTTTATCCTTATTATAAGAATAGATTAGAAATGTTTGATTAGGTGTTAGTATGAAAAATAAATTTGAAATGAAAATATCTGACAAACAGAAATGATATTTGAAGTTTTATCAGTTGAAGGAATGAAATTAAATGACATAAATACTATTGTTAATTTAAAAAATGCTTGGTATTTTGTTATTGATAATGTTGAATATGCACCTATAGATTTTAAATATATATCACAAGTTCATAGAGAAATTGCAAATTATAATTTAATATTAAATCCAGGAGAAATAAGAATATTTCCTGTAAGTATGGGCGGAACAAATTGGAAGCCTAATATGCCTAATAAAGATGAAATAGATGAAAATTTAGATATAATAAATAAAATTGAGAATGCTACAGACAAAGCATTAACTATGATGCTGTATCTAATGAGAACTCAAATATTTTCTGATGGAAATAAAAGAGTTGCAACATTAATAGCAAATCAAATTTTAATACAAAATGGAGCTGGAATTTTATCTATACCTGTTGAATGTTTACAAGAATTTAGAAGTAAAATAATAAAATATTATGAAACAAATAATATGGATGAAATAAAACAATTTCTATATGGTAATTGTATAGATGGTATAAAATTATAAGGAGAATTTGTGAAAATATAAAATAAAGAAATTATTAGATAAAGAATAAATTTTCTTACAATAATTACACTTATAATAGAACTATTGTGATTATTAATTTTCTATTTATTTAAAGAGTAAACTTACAAAGTAAAATTACTCTTTTTATTTTCTTTAAAAAAAGTCATTTCTTTGCTATAATATGAATAAGGGAATTTAAAAAATAGGAGGTTTAAATGTTCAAAATACTATGTTTAGATGGTGGTGGAGCAAGAGGTTATTTTTCAGCATACATGCTAAAAAAAATTGAAGAAGAATTTGATATAAAAATACATGAATATTTTGACCTTATAGTTGGAACGAGTACAGGTGCATTAATATCTGGCGGAATAGGACTTGGTTTAGAGTTAGATGAAATAGTAAATCTATATAAATATGAAAAACATAGAATATTCCAAAAGAAAAATTTTAATATAGGTGTATTTTCAAGCATTTATACTAATGAAAATTTAAAAAATTTAATAAATGAAAAATATGGAAATAATAGTTTTGAAAATTTAAAAACTAATCTTATAATAGCATCTACTGATATAACAGATAAAAAACCAAAAATTTTTAAATCTTGGAAAGAAACTAAAATTAGTTTAAAAGAAGCGGTACTTTGTTCAAGTTCAGCACCAACATATTTTGATCCAGTAAAAATTGGTAATAAATATTATGCAGATGGCTGTTTTTGGGCAAATAATCCAAGTATCTTAGCATTATCGGAAGCATTATCTGAAAAATCATTTAATAAGAATATTGAAGAAATAAAAATATTATCAATAGGAACAGGTAGAAATATGATTAAATTTGATGTAACTAATACTAAAAATTGGGGTATACTAACTTGGGTTAAAGATATAAGTAAGATTATGATAGATAGTAGTGTATATGCTAATGATACAATGTTAAATAGAATATTAAATAATAGATATTTAAGAATAGATTTTGAATTAAATGAAGTTATGAATATGACAGATATACCAAATAGTATTTTATATAATGCTGATGATATATTTGAAAATTATAGAGAAGATATTAGAAAATTTTTGGAATTTGATAATAAAAAATCATTGATAAAACAAGAAGTAAAATATAATTTTATTCAAAGATTTGTTAAAAAAATCTTTAAAATATAGGAGAAACAATGGGAGTAACATTATATAGAAAATATAGACCTAAAAACTTTGAAGAAGTTTATGGTCAAGAACACATAAAAAAATCAATAATAAATGCATTAAATGAAAATAAAATTGCACATGCATATTTATTTAATGGACCACGTGGTACGGGAAAAACGACTGTTGCTAGAATAATAGCAAGGGGAGTAAACTGTCTTACAAATGGAATAAGTGCTAATCCATGTTTAGAATGTAATAATTGTGTTAGTATAACTAATGGTTCTAATATGGACATTATTGAGATAGATGCTGCATCTAATAGGGGTATAGATGAAATAAGAATTTTAAAAGAAAATATAAATTATCAACCTGTAAATTCAAGAAAAAAAGTATATATAATAGATGAGGTGCATATGTTAACTAATGAAGCATTTAATGCTTTATTAAAAACATTAGAAGAACCACCAGAACATGCTATGTTTATTTTAGCAACTACTGAAATACATAAATTACCAGATACAATTATTTCTAGGTGTATATGCTATAATTTTGGAACATTATCTAATCAAGAAATAAAAGATATGCTTTTAAATTCTTTAAATAAAGAAAATGTAGTTATGGATGAAGAAAGTCTAGAATTAATATTTAAAAAATCTGGTGGTAGTGCAAGAGATTCATTATCTTTATTAGAACAAGTAATTAGTTCATATTATAACGAAGAAATTGATTATGTCAAAACTGCAAGAGCATTGGGAGTAATTGAAAAAGTATATTTTGAAAATTTTAATAAATTGTTAAAGGAAAAAGAAAAAAAAGAAATTATTGATTTTATAAACGATATTTATAGAAATGGTATACCAATAGATGTATTTTTAAAAGATTTTTGTGATTATTTAAGAAATAATGAAAATGATTTAGAATATACTATACGAACTATTACCAATATATATAATACTGTTAATAATTTTAAAAATGAAGAAGATATGCGTATAGTATCATATATAATAGTATATGAGTTATTAGATAAAGTTAGTACAGTTAAAATTAGTGAAGTTAAAGAAACTAAAAAAAGTAATAATATTGAAACTAAAATAGATTTTGAATATGCTGATTTTTTAGAGTATTTATTAAATAATAAGCAAGTTTTTTATAATAATGTATTGCTAAATTTTGAATTTATAAAGTCAGAGGATTATAAAATATATTTAAAGCAAAAAAATAATAGAAGTGAAGCAAGAGCAGTTATAGAAAATGAAATAAGTTGAT
>NZ_LOQI01000039.1 GCF_001517915.1 Oceanivirga salmonicida
ATTTATACAATATAATAAATAAAAACATATAATATATGGTATATACCCAACTAAATATACAAAATAAATTATAAATCTATCACTTGATTTTATAAAGTCTATATATGAATAAAAATAACCTATTAATATAAAACCTGCTGAGTACATTACAAAAAGAATTAATAATATTACAAATATGATTATATAATATATTTTCTTATTTTTCTCCCACATATATTTAGAAAAATCTTTTAATTCAGAATTTTTAACTTTACTATATGCATAAAATTTTAATTCTATTAATTTAAGCATAAACACTATATATGATATTATGACAACTAATGGTATAACTATTAATGCTAAAATTCCAAGATTGAAAGAAGCAAAGAAATACAAAAATATATTAAATGGGTATATAATTATAAACAATATTAAAGTTAATAATATATATCTTGCAATTTTATCTATTTCTAATTTTTCCTTGTATGTCCTTTTAATTATAAAATAAAAATCTAAATATATAAATAATACAGATATTATAAAGATTAATACATATTCAAAACTTGAAAAAATAATACTAAAATAAGCATTTTCAAACAAACTAGCAAATCCAAAAAGTAAAATTACAAAAATATATACCAGTATAATTTTAATTATTCCTAACATTATAAAATTTTTAATATTCCTTTTTCCTTTAATTTCATCAATCAACAATTGCATCAACCCTTTCCGTGCTTTTTTTCTTATATTTTCATAAAAGATTTACAATCTAATTCATATAAATCTTTAAATCCTAGACTTTCATAAAACTTTTTTGTTTTTTCTGTATTATCAGTTGTTAGTATCATTTGATATACATTTTTATATTTTTCTATAATATGTTTTAATAATTTAGTCCCTATTTTATTTCTTTGGTATTCTGGTAATACTATAATATCTTGTACATATACAATAGAATGCCCATCTCCTACAACTCTAACTATACCTACTAATTTATCATTTTCATAAGCCCCTGCTATATATAATGAATTTTTATATGAATCAGTTAACATTTCAATATTTTCAGTATAATTAGTCCAAAGCACTTTTTCATATAAATTAAATATTTCTTTCAATTTAAATTCTTTATATTCTTTTATTTCCATTATTGCCCCTTTTTCTCAAACTCTAAATAACTTCCATATATGTCTATACTTACACAGTATGATACATAATTAAATACTATAATTAATATTAGAAAAATCATCTCATTTAAATCTGCTAGTAGTATTACTGATAATAATGCAGAAAATCCTAAAATCCATAACCAATATATAATAGCATTTTTATTCCACAAATATTTTGAAAATTCATCATAATCATCTCCATTAACTTTACTGTATACATAAAATTTTAATTTCAGTAGTACATACATATATAATACCATTAATGGTAATCCTAAAATTATATAAATTACAAAAAGTTTAAACACCATTATAAAAAATAAAAAAGCAAATATAAAATAAAACATTATGTAAATTATAAGACAAATTATAACCACAAAAGCAAAATATAGCATCATTTTTTCTAAATTCATTTTTTCCTTATATTTTATTCTTATAAAACAAAAAGTTAAAAATATATATATAAACCATAATGGTATAAATCCTATACCCAGCGAATATATAAAATTCATTCTTAAATATATAATTATTGCTATCATTATAGTTGATATTATAGCAAAACTTAATATGTTTTTTATACTTTTTAATTCTTTTATCAACATTTTACTAATCCTTAAACTCTACATTAATATTTTTTAGTTTACCATCATATTTTTGAATTTGAACTTTTGCATTATTTAATATAATAGTTGATGCTTTAGTTAGTTCCTTATCTTTATGTTTATCTGAGTAATATACCACTTTACTTATTCCTGATTGTACTATGGCTTTTGCACACTCATTACAAGGGTAATGTGTTACATAAATAGTACTATCCTCTAAATTTTTTGTAGAGTTTAATATAGCATTTAATTCCGCATGTACTACATAAGGGTATTTAGTTTCTAACAAATTCCCGTTTTTATCCCAAGACATAGCATCATCATCACTACCATTTGGAAATCCATTATAACCTATTCCTATAATTTTTTTATTTTTTACTATACAGGCCCCTACTTGTGTAACTGGGTCTTTACTTCTTAAAGACGATAAATATGCTATACCTAAAAAATACTCTTCCCAAGATATATATCCTTCTCTTTTAAACATATTATTTCACCTCACTAATTAATTTTTTCTTATTAGCATAAATAGTTTCTAAAGTATCTCCTTTTACTATCTTTTGATTTTTAATAATTTTACCATTTTTTAAAGTTATAGTATAGCCCCTATCTAACATATCTTTAATATCATATTTTTCAATTTTTGCTTTGATATTATTTAATTCTAATTTTTTTATATTTATTTTATTAGATAACATATCTTTTAATTTATTTTTCAAACCATTTAGTTCATCTTTTTTATAATTTGTACTTAATTTATATACTATGTCTTTTTTTAAACTTTTCTTTATATCTTCTAACTTGTTTATTCTTTCTAAAATTTGTATTGAATAAAATTCTTTTAAATAATAGTTATCTTTTAAATTTTTAATATCTTTTTTGCTATTTTCTATTTTTCTAATTAAAATCTTACTAGAATTTTTATTTTCATTATTTAAACTATCTAATAAGTCTTTTTTTATAGGAATAAGTATTTCGGCGGCTTGTGTAGGTGTTGCGGCCCTAATATCTGCTACAAAATCTGAAATTAGTATGTCTACTTCATGTCCTACTGCTGATATTATAGGTATTTTTGATTTGAAAACTGCTTCTATAACTTCAACTTCATTAAAAGCCCATAAATCCTCTATACTTCCGCCACCACGACCTATTATTATACAATCTATATCTAAATTCGAATTATTAAAATACTCTATTCCTTTTGCAACTGATATACTTGAACCATCTCCTTGAACCTTAGCCGAGTAAACATAAATATCTACATTAGGATTTCTTTTATGTGTTGTATTTATTATATCATGTATAGCAGCCCCAGTATGAGCCGTTACTACTCCTATACATTTAGGGTATTTTGGTAAAGGCTTTTTATGTATTTCATTAAAATAGCCTTTTTGTTTATATAAGGCTATTAATTCTTCTCTTCTTTTATATAACTCTCCTAAACCATTGTCTTTTTCTATCTTATTACAAACTATTTGAACAGAAGCATCTAAAGCATACACATTTATTTTACCATAAACTTTTACCTTATCTCCTTCTTTTAAAGTTCTAGGTATATCATTCATATTATAATTAAAACCTGCACACTTTATTCTTCCATCTTTATCTTTCAAGGTAAAATACATATGTCTTGCTTGATATGTTAAGTTAGAGATTTCCCCTTCAACACATATATATTTAAGTTCAGATATATTTTCTACAAAACTTTTTATAAGTTTATTTATATCAGCTATTTTTAAGACCTGCACTACATTACCTCCATAAGCAATTCTTTTAATCTTTTTATTTCTTCTCTTAATTCTATTGCTCTTTCAAAATCTAAATCAGTAGATGCTTTTATCATTTCTTTTTCTAATTTAACTATTTTTTTATCTACTTCTTTGATATTTTTAAACTCTTCTATCTTTTCTTCTATTTCTTCTTCATACTCTACTAAAGAATCAACGTCATTATTAGTAGTATTTCTAGGAGTAATATTATTTAATTTATTATATTGCTCTTGATATTTTCTTCTTCTATCTACTTCATCAATGGCTTCTTTCATAGAATCTGTCATTCTATCAGCATAAAGTATAACTTTACCTTCTACATTTCTAGCTGCCCTACCCATAGTTTGAATTAGTGATCTTCTTGATCTTAAAAAACCTTCTTTATCTGCTTCTAATATAGCAACTAATGAAACTTCTGGTATATCAAGACCTTCTCTTAGTAAGTTTATACCTACTAAAACATCAAATTCTCCTTTTCTTAAACCTTTTATAATTTCTACTCTTTCTATTGTATCTATATCTGAGTGCATATATCTTATCTTTATACCTAAATCTAGATAGTAATCAGTAAGTTCTTCTGCCATTTTCTTAGTTAAAGTAGTTATTAAAACTCTCTTATTTACTTTAACTAATTTTTTAATTTCTTCTAATAAATCATCTATCTGATATTTAGTTGGTTTAATAAATACACTAGGTTCTACTATTCCAGTTGGTCTTAATAATTGCTCTACTATTTCATCTTTTGCACCTTCTAGTTCATAATCACTTGGAGTTGCAGAAACATAAACTACTTGTGGTATTTTAGAAAAAAACTCTTCTTTAGTTAAAGGTCTATTATCATATGCTGATGGTAATCTAAATCCATTCTCTATTAATACTCTTTTTCTTGATCTATCTCCATTATACATACCACCAATTTGTGGTACTGTAATATGGGATTCATCTATAACCACCAAAAAATCATCAGGAAAATATTCAATTAAAGTATCTGGCATTTCTCCAGCTTTTTTACCTGACAAATATCTAGAATAATTTTCTATTCCTTTACAATACCCGATTTCTCTTATCATTTCTATATCGTATTCTGTTCTTTGTTTTATTCTTTGTGCTTCAAGTAACTTATTTTCTTTTTCAAAAAAACTTACTCTCTCTACCATTTCACTTTTTATATCCTCAAACATGGCTATATTACTTACTGTTGATAAATAGTGAGTTGCTGGCATTATAGTCATTCTTTTTACTGTTTTAATTTTATTAGAAGTTATAGTATTAATTTCAACTATTTCCTCTAAATCTTCATCAAAATACTTAAACCTATATGCAGTATCTTGATAAGGGGGTCTAATATCTATTATATCTCCCTTAATTCTAAATTTACCACGCTCTAATATTATGTCATTTCTTTCATATCTCATATCTATTAATTTTTTTATTAAATCTTTTCTACTAAACCCTATGCTAGAATCAATAGATAAAGAGTTTTTAGTATATGCTATTTTAGACCCTAATCCATAAATTGCTGAAACAGAAGCCACTATTATTACATCTTTTCTTGTTAAAAGAGCGGCTGTCGCCGCATGTCTTAATTTATCTATTTCATCATTTATAGAAGAATCTTTTTCTATATATGTATCTGTTTGTGGTATATATGCTTCTGGTTGATAATAATCATAATATGATACAAAATATTCAACAGCATTTTCTGGAAAAAACTTTTTATACTCGTTATACAACTGAGCAGCCAAAGTTTTATTAGGGGCTATCACCAAAGTAGGTCTATTTAATTTTTCTATCACATTAGCAATAGTAAAAGTCTTACCACTTCCTGTAACCCCTAAAAGAATTTGTTCTGATATACCTGCATTAATATTATCAACTATTTTATTTATAGCCTGTGGTTGATCACCTGTTGGCTTAAATTTTGATTTTAATTTAAAATCCATTTTATACCTTTTTACTCCATACTATTCTATTTCATCTATAAGATGTCTATTATCATTTAAAGTCCCATATCTAAATATTACATAACCATTTACTGAATAATTAGCTCTTCTTATTATTGAATGTTTCTTTACTTCATTTTCAGGCCAATCCCATTTTTCTGGTTCTTCAACTTTGTATATACCTTCACCTATATATAAAGGAGTATTAGTTTGTTTTGCTTTATTATTCCACCATTCAACTAAAGTTTTATAATCTGCTCTTTCATTACCTATTTTCCAATATACTTGAGGTGCAACATAATCTATCCATTCTTCACTCATCCATTTTAATACGTCTGCATATAAATCATCATATGCTGCTAAACCATTAGTGTTTGAACCTCTATAATCGCTTTTTTTGTTACGCCATATACCAAAAGGAGATACTCCAAATGAAATATGTGGTTTTAATTTATGTACTGATACTGATAAGTTTTTTATTAAACTATTTACATTTTCTCTTCTGAAATCACCTATACTATTATATTTATTTGAAACTTTATTATAATCTGCATAGTCAAAATTAGGTAATTTTTTACCACCTATTGGATATGGATAGAAATAATCATCTAAATGTACTCCATCTATATCATAGTTAGTTACTACTTCTTCTATTGAGTTGTATAAGTATTCTACTACACCTTTTTTAGCTGGATTTAAATATAATTTACCTTCATATTCAAAAGTCCATTCAGGATGCAATACCCCTATATTTTTGCTAGATGCTGAATTTAAATTATTTTTCATAGATACTCTATATGGATTAATCCAAGCATGTAATTCTATTCCATTTTTATGTGCAACTTCTATAAAATATTCTAACGGGTCATATCCTGGATTTTTTCCTTCAACTCCTGTTAAATATTCAGACCAAGGTAAAGTTTTTGATTTATAGAATACACCTGCTGATGGTTTAATTTGTAAAAATATTGCATTCATTCCCCAACTTTTAACATTAGATACTATTTCATCTATTTCTTGTTTTTGTAAATTTGCCCCACGAGTTTTAGGGAAATCTAAATTAACTACTGTTGCTACCCAAACTCCTTTTAAATCTTTATTAATTTTTCTATGACTTCTATCAAAAACATCTTTTCTATAGTCCTCATTTCCTAATATCTCATTATTACTTTTATCACTTATTTCTGTACTTGTAGTTGTTTTTGTTTTAGTTTTACCTTTACCATATTCTCTAATATTTGTATCAACTGTACTACATGATACTAACATAGCTAATCCTGCTACTGCTAATATTTTACTTAATTTCATATTATTTTCCTTTCCTTACTAATCCTACTCCATCTCCAAATGGTAATAAACTAAATTCATAGTTTTCATTTAGATAGATTATAAACTCATTTAATTTTTTTACTATTGTTTTAAATTTTTTAGGATACTCATCTATTGTTACATATGATCTAAACATTATATTATCTATAAATATTAAACCACCATTATTTAATTTATTATAACACATATCAAAAAACTTTTTATACTGTCCTTTTGCTGCATCTATGAAAATAAAATCAAAATTTTCATTTAAATTTTCTAATATTTCCAAAGCATCTGCATTTATTAGATTTACTTTTCTAGATAATTTGGAAAAATTAGATTTTGCAATTTCAAATCTTTCTTTATCAATTTCTATACTTGTTAAATCAGAATATTTTGATATATATGCTCCTGAATAACCTATTGCAGTCCCTATTTCTAAACTCTTTTTGTATTTTTTGCTTGAAAGTAAAAAAATTAAAAAATTTAAAACTTCTTCTGTTACTATAGGAATATTGTTTTTTATCCCATATTCTTTTATGAATTGTATATCATTATCCTCTTTAAAAAGTTCTCTAGCATATTTAGTACTTTTTTCAAAATTTTCTAACATATCACTCCTTATCTATATTATATCTTGAAAAATATTATACTGTCAATTATTATATTTTTAACTTTTAATGCAATTAATATTCTCACATAACCATTATATAATAATTTGCCTTTTTTTTCCACTTAAAAGTCTGAATATCACAAATAAAAATTAGGATTTAATCCTAATTTTATTATTGAAGTTCTAACATAGTGCCTTTAACACAAGCAAATTCTTTAATATATGATATTTTTTCATTTTTAAATTTTATAATACTTACTCCATCAAAACTATCTATGCCCTTATCTTTTAATTTATATTCAAAATACCACTCTACTATTGTTTGATTTTCTGTATGTACAAATTGCTTAATTTCCCAACGAAAAACATTATTAATAGAACTCCATTTATTAAACCAAGAAATGATATTATCAATCCCATTATATACTGGTCCATAACTTTCAATATACAATATATCTTTATCAAATATTTTGGTTAAATTTTCTCCATTTTTACTAATCCACATTTGAAAATATTCTTTTATCATTTTTTCTCTATTTTCCATTATTCTCATCTCTCCTAATATATTTTTAAATTTAAAGATAAGTTATAAAATTTTAAAATACATATAAACTTTGCTATCAGTACAAAAAAGAGATAACTTAATATTATCTCAATTTTGTATTAATATATTTAGTACAATAATACCTTATTCTTATTTTACGTCTATTTCTATATACACTGGGTCATGATCACTAAATGCTCCTTGCGAATGTGTAAATTCTGAATTAACATTTATTATATCAACTTTTGTTTTATCAATGTATTCTTTATTAACTAAAACATTATCTAAAATTTGAGAATTTCCCTGATATACATATGAATATCTTTCTTCTTCTGGAAGTAAATCAACTGCATTAAACATTATATCACCTTTCATTATTGATACTGTCTTTGAAAATTCAAAATCATTCATATCACCTAATGAAACTATTATGGCGTCTTTAAAATTATTATGTAATGTTTCATGGAATTTAAATATTAATTCTGCTTGTAAATGTCTTTTTTCTTCTGATTTTCTATGTATAGGTCTTATTGCACCATACAAACCATTATCTTCTCTTTTAGATGATAAATGATTAACTATTATAAATATATCTTTTCCTTTAAATAGGAAATGCCCAACTAATGATTTTCTCACTGCCTCAAAAGCATCACTTTCTGTTCCTATTCTACCTGGATTATATAATAGTTTACCATCGACTACATATGTATCTTTATCTTGAAGTCCTTCATTTAAATATGGAATTTGTACTCTATCTTTTCTATAAAGTATTGCATTTCTAATATGAATAGCTGGTTTCCCACCATCTCTTCCATGTTTAGGATTTATCATAAGGTAACCATATTCTACACCTGTTTCTCTTTTGATTTCACGAATTATTGCTTTTAAATTAGCAGCTCCTGCTGTTTCTCTAGGATATCTTTTTTCATCTGACCCATTATCATCTCCCAATTCTATTAAAGATATAATATCAGGAGTTTTTAATATATTTTTAACTTGTTTTGCTAAATCATATACTTTATATTTATCATCAGCCAAACTAAAATTTTCTATATTATATGAAACTATACTTAATTTTTCTTTATCAATACCTAACTTATTTTCATCAGGCTTAGTAGCACTGTCTTCTAATTTAGGAAGTTTTTTAGTATTCATTATTCTATATGTTCCAAAATTAAAAGTTAAAATACCTTCTATATCTCCTAAAAATTGATCACCTGGATTAGGTGTAAAGTTTTTATCTTTAAATATCTTTTTACTATTTGTTAATGGGAAATAGTTATTTGATATTATTATTTTTTGAGTTTGTTCATTATCGTAAGTATATCTAAGACCACCATTTTTTGTTTTTTGTACTACATAATCTCCTTTTTCAGGTACTACTGCAATATCTCCATGTCTTTCTTTTACACCAACTACTTTTGGACTTATAACTTTAACTAACATACTTTCGAATGTTTCATAATAATCCATTGCATTATTTATTGGATCTAATTTATCAACAGGTGTATCATCATCATGAATTTTAAAAGGTATTTTAGAAGCTTCTATAATTGTAGGTTCAATAGTTAAACCTTTTTTTAATACTTTAATATCTAGGGCTTTTATTGCTGTAATTGTAAGTTCTTTCTTATCAAATTTTTGAAATTGCAATTCTTTTACTATTCCATCTACTCTAACTAAATCTCCTTCTTTAAATTTTGTATCTTTAAAATCTGATTTATCTATGTATATTCCTTCTGAAGTTATTGGATTCCCATCATCTTTTAAACTTTGTATAAAAAATCCATCATTAAATCTATCATCAAAATTTTTTAATACTACACCTTCTACGTCTTTTACAAATTTATTTTCGTATGGTGATTTATGACTAGTTCCTTGTATTTCTGCTATAGTATGTCCAAATATATTTAAAGATACCACTATTTGAATTATTAATATTATTATTTTTTTCATCTTTAATCTCCTTTAATACTTATACTCTAATTTTAATTTAAGACTTAATGGGGCTTTTTTGAATGCATTATTTTCAAATTCAATTTTTACTCCTGTGTCCCAACTTAATTTTAAATAATTAGTTAAATCAAATTCTGTTTCTAAAACTGGATTTAAATAATATGATAATTTTTTTTGCTTTTTCGAACTATTAAAATCTTTTTGTACTTTAATACCAAATAATATACTTGGTTTTATATTATATCTATATTCTTCATTTATCTCAGTTAAAAATTTAAATTTAGTTTCTGAAGTAACTTTTGGTTTTGGTTCAAGTATTAAATTTTCAAAATCAATATTTGCTTCAATAGATGGAATAAATTTCACTATTTTATTGTATATATATTCAAAAGAATTTTTTAATTTTAGTTCTAATTTCATTTTTTTATCATATTTTTCAGTAATTTTTCCTGATTTACTCACAGAATAATCTTTTTCATTTTCAATTTTCATAGTTAATTGAGCAAAAGGTTTATGAGTAATTTTATAATTTTGTTCAAATACTGTACCTAATTTTAAATCAATTTTAGATTCTAAATCTAATTTATTATCTTTACTTCTAAAACCTGTATTAACAAAGACTAATATTGATGGTGTTAATTTTAAACTTTGTATTCCCGCTTCTCCAAAATAAGTTTCATAAGTAAATTTAGTATTATTCCCTATAGACATTTGATGCTTTGGTTTGTTTAGCCCATTAGATTTATAACTTGTAAAAAATTCTGGTTCTATCTCTAATTTATTTTTCTTATATTTAAATTTAAATGTTGCATCATTTACTATTCCTACATGGTTTTCATCAAATTTACTTGATGATATTGATGAATGTTTGCCACCTTTACTCTTAGATGAATCAACTATTAAATATGTTTCATTAGATGGATATATTGAAAAATTATCATTTATTTTATATCTACCTTTAATGCCTATATCTAAATTTATCCCATCTTTTCCATCTTTATCAATTTTAACTTTTCCACCATGATTTATCTTAAAATTAGTCTCAACATTCCAATCATTTCCTTTTTCAACT
This sequence comes from Oceanivirga salmonicida, assembly GCF_001517915.1. Taxonomy (NCBI): domain Bacteria; kingdom Fusobacteriati; phylum Fusobacteriota; class Fusobacteriia; order Fusobacteriales; family Leptotrichiaceae; genus Oceanivirga; species Oceanivirga salmonicida. Next base: position 10,953 of record NZ_LOQI01000039.1, read on the forward strand.
TTATACATTAATCCATGGTTAAAATCAAGTTTTTCTCCAATACTCTTTTTAAAATTATCTAATTCCAATCCTGATTCTATACCATAGGTATGTTTATAGTAATTTCTAAAACTTTTTTTATACTTAGCTTCTATTAAAAATTTTCCTATATTATATTCAAATGTTAAAGGCTTATTCTTAACTTTCTTATTTAATAATTCAAGTTTAGAATTTAATTCTAGTCCATCTGTCAATTTTATATCGCTAACTGATATTTTTAAATCTGGCGTTAAATATTTAGTAGAATTTACAAAATCATACTTTGTAGTACTTAACTCAGAAGTAAGTTTAATTGAAAATGAACTTATGGCTGATATTATAAACATAAATATTACTTTTTTCCTCACATTATCTCCTCTTTTCATTGTATAAATAATTACCGTGAATCCTATAATATATAAAATTTTAAGTATAAAAAAATTATTGATTAATTAAATACCGGTAATAATGTTATACCACATTTATTTTTTTATGCAATTTTTTTATGTAAATTTTATAAAAAAATCATAATATTAATATCTTAACTTAGATATTATATTATGACTATTATATATTTTTATCTTCCACAATATATACTGGTTCAACATGTAAATTTAAACTTTTAATAAAGGGATACTTATTTCTAACTATCAAATTAACATTTTCTGCTATTTGATGAGATTTTTCTACACTAAAATCCTTATCTACTCTAATGTCGGCATACATGTATATCTTTTTACCTGAACTTATCATAAATAAATCATGTACATAAAATATATCATCATTTTGCATGATAATTGTTCTTACTTTTTTCAATAATTCTTCATCTTGTTTTTCTAAAAGTATTAATATATTTTCTTTTATTATATTATATGCTTGATATATTATATATAAGGTTATAACTATACTTAGAAGTATATCAAAAGCATATGATACCTTTATTGTTAATATTACACCTAATAATACTGATATAGAAAGTAAAATATCTGCACCATAATCTTTTGCAAGAGTTTTTAGTATATCATTATCATATTTTTTAGCATTCTTTGATACGTAAATATATTGAAATATTTTTAATAGAGTAAATATTAATGTGAAAATATATATTATATACTGTTCTTTTTGTAAATTAATTGGTGCATAATTAAATATTTTTTTAATACTGGTAAATAATACACTGGTTGTTGTTAGGATTATAAACATGCCTATAAATAAATTAAATATTGCTTCTATTTTACCATACCCAAAAGGGTAATCATCATTTTCTAATTTATTTGATATTTTTAATCCAAAAACAGCTAATACTGTACTTAAACTATCTGTCGCTGAATTTATACCATCTGCAATAATAGTATTTAATGAAAATATAAAACCTATAAATATTTTTAAAATTGCTAATAAAACATTAATACTAAAAGACACATAACTACAATTTAAAATTGCTTTTTTATCACAATATTCTTTTTTAAGACCCTTTAATATTAAAATATCATTTTCTAATATGAAAGAATGCTTAATAAAAAAATTAAGTCCTGCTTCATCAAAATCAGTAACAATTACACTATCATACTCTAATTTTGAAACTTCATCTACAACATAATTTAATATCTTTTTACCGAAACTAATATTCCTAAATTTCTCATTAACATAAATTTCTTGTAAATAATTTTTAAAAACCTTAGCTCTAGCAATTTGAATATTGTTTTTAATTATTTCAATTAAAAATGTGTCTTTGTCTATTTTGGTTATTTTTTTCATTGTTTCTCCTATATAAAAGTGAATTTAGACCTTTTATCATCAAATGAAATGATATTAAAATCATTAACAATAAGGCATTTAATTTTATTTTTTACTTTCTAAATCACTTATATTTCTAAGTTTCTTTTTCAAATATAGATTTTAATAGAAAGAGCATCATTAAAACATATAAAATATATTGTGTATACCAAAACCAATTGATATTAGCAAAATTTCTATCATTTAATCTCCTAAATTTTTCATATATAAAATATTACCTACTTGAATAAAACATAATTCCAATATATGCTATAAAAAAATATGTAAATAAATTTGAAATCATAAAAAAATAAAAACTAACTTTAAAAACATTTTCTCTATATTCAGTTTCAATTTTTTTATTATGCCATATTTTCATATTTATAAATACTGTTACTAATAGAATTAAAAATTGAATTTTAAATATACTTGGAAAATTCTCTAAATCCATAAATAATCTTATATATTTTACTATTTCAATGATTATAAGTAATATTAAGAAATAGACTTCAAAAATAATTTTTTTACCTATCAAAAATTTTATCATTTCATAAAATGATATCAAAAAATAAAATGCCATTCCCATTAAAACTAACATATATGTATAAAACATTAAGCCTATAAATTCAAATTCATTCATCATAGTCAGTCTCCTTTAAAAATTACGTACTGTAAAGTATACAGCACTTTTTTTATTTATATAATTAACTTTATATATTGTTTTTATTGAGTTTATATCATTTTTTATATAAAAAAATTGTGATATCCCCCAGTTTCTTGTATAATTGAATCGCTAAACACAACCAAGAAAGGGTGATATCACGTGTTAATTATACAATATTTTAATAATTTTATTCAACTATTATTTAATCAAATTAATTTATTATCTAATGAAATCTCTATTTTAAAAGCTCAAAACAAAGCTTTCAACGGTTCATACAAACCTTCTAAAGCTCATTTAAAGCCTGATTTCCCAAACAAAGAACAAATATGTCCTAATTGTAGTTCTACTTGTGAATGGCATTATATTCATACTAAAACTCAAAAAAGGTGTAAACTCTGTCTTAAAACTTTTTCTTTTTGTAAAACTAGAAATTTAATACCTAGAGATAAAGCATTTTATTGTCCTTATTGTTCTAGAAAACTACATTTTAGAATTGAAAGGTCTGCTTTTGATATATATTATTGTTCTAATAGAAAATGTCCTTACAGAATTAAAAAAGTAAATCAAATCATTAAACAATATGGTAATCTTAATAATCATGATAAAGTAAATTACATATATCGTGATTTAAAAATCAGTATTGATAATGTATTTAAATTTATTAATGATAGTAATTTACCTTTACCCAAAATGAATTTTTCTTTTAAATATTTTAATTCTAAAATCTTTTCACTTGTTATCTCTTACAAAGTTAATTTAAAACTTTCTAATAGAGATACTGCTTCTGCTATGAAAGATTTCTTTGGTATTGATATTTCTCATACAACAATAAATACATATTGTAATATGGCTGCTAGTCTTATTACATATCTAAATTTTACTGATAAACCAGAAAAAATATCTAATTCTATTGTTGCTGATGAAACATATATTAAAATTAAAGGTAAAAAGCATTATGTTTGGATTTTATATGATGAAATTTATCATAATGTAATTACTTATCATATCTCTGATAAAAGAGATTATATTGCTTGTGCTACTGTATTTTTANNGATATGTATACTGCTTATCCTTTGGCTCTACAATTAATTCAAAAAGAATTAGGTGTTTCTATTAATCATACAGCTGTTAAAGGTCTTATTCCTTTATCTAATGAAAATACTAGAACTCGTAATGCTAAACAAAAAATTAAAAGAGTTAATAGAGTTTTTAAAGAAACATATCGTATTACTACTGGTTATTTTAGTTTATTAGGTGCTAGGTATTCTTTTGAAC
>NZ_LOQI01000040.1:0-14336 GCF_001517915.1 Oceanivirga salmonicida
AAAATTAAATATGAGATATATAGCATTGGTGCTAATGGAATATACTTTTCTTTTGGTTGAAATATAATTACACTTATCAGTGCAATTGTGTATGTTAAAGCATAATAAAGATTTAAAAAATATAAATCTGTATTAGAAAAATATGCTCCTATTGCTAGCATTAATTTTAAATCTCCTAAACCTATTAGTTCTTTTTGTAAATATGTTTCTATGATAATTATGATATAAAAGGGTAGACAATATATGGAAATTGAATAGTAAAGAATTGAAAAGTTTTTATATATTATTGCATTAATTATAGCAATAATTAGCATTAAAATTATACAAAATTCTGGTATGATTTTTTTCTTTATATCTTCATAAACAGATATGAGAAAGAATAAATTAAATAATATTTTAAAAATTATCATGATTTGAATTAGGTCCTATAACTTGATTTGAAAATTCTTTCGGTTCTTTTAAAATAGCATTTACAAAATTATTATTTATTTTTAAATTACCTGACACATTTCCTATTTTAAAACTTCCATCTGATTTAAGATTGATTTGTAGACTGTTTAGATCTTGATATTTTGATAGTAGATTTGATATATTAGTTTCATTACTTAAATTTTCACTGACTAGAAAATTATTGAGTTCAGACACAGCAGCAATAACTTTTGTCCTATTAGCAGCATTTATATACCTTGATATTTTCGGCACAGCTATAGTTGAAATTATAGCCATTATTGCCATTACTGCTATTAATTCTATCAAGGTAAAACCATAATTTTTTTTCTTTTTATTTTTCATAATCCTCCTTTCAAAATTATAATATCATATTTTTGGAAAAATATAAAGTATTTTTAATCAAAAAAAAAGGCATCTTTTGGACGCCTAAATATTTTATTTCTTCTTGTTTTTTCTATTTATCTTGTAACATAAGTTGATGATAATAATGGATCTATTTTAATTCCAGGTCCCATTGTTAATGAGATTGCAACTGTTCTTAAATATTGTCCTTTTGCTGCTGCTGGTTTTAAAGCAATTATTTGTTTTAAAGCCACTTTAAAGTTTTCAACAATTTTTTCTTTATCAAAGTTCACTTTACCTATTGGTAAATGTATTGAACCTAATTTGTCAACTTTAAATGCAATTTTACCTTTTTTAAATTCTTCAACTGTTTTAGCAATATCAGTAGTTACTGTTCCTGATTTAGGATTAGGCATTAAGCCTTTTGTTCCTAAAATTCTTCCTAATCTACCTAATTTAGGCATCATATCAGGTGTTGCAATAACTAAATCAAAGTCAAACCAACCTTGTTGAATTTTATTAATGTATTCATCATCTCCAGCATAATCTGCACCAGCATCTAATGCTTTTTGTATATTTTCACCTGTTGTGATCGCTAATACTCTTACAGTTTTACCAGTTCCGTGTGGTAATACAACAGTTCCTCTTACTTGTTGATCAGCATGTCTAGGATCTACACCTAATTTAACTGCTAATTCAACAGTTTCGACAAACTTTGCACTCTTTGTTTCAAATAGAAGTTCTAATGCTTCTTCTGGTGTATATATTTTTACTTTATCTACTTTTTGAGAAATTTCACTATATCTTTTTCCTCTTTTTGCCATTAATTTATCCTCCTCTGTGGTCATTGGTATTTATACCTTCCACTTAATTTTACTAATCTTGTATTTTAACTCCCATACTTCTAGCAGTTCCTGCTATTATTTTCATAGCAGTTTCTATATCACTTGCATTTAAGTCTGGCATTTTTAATTCTGCTATTTCTTTAATTTGTGCACTTGTTACTGTTCCAGCAACTTCTTTTTTAGAGTTTTGTGCTCCACTTTCTATCTTAGCATATTTTTTTAATAAATCTGATGCAGGTGGTGTTTTTAATACAAATGTAAAACTCTTATCAGAATATACTGTTATTTCTACTGGAATAACATACCCCATCTTATCTTGTGTTTGTGCATTAAACATTTTACAAAACTCAGGTATATTTATACCTTTTGGACCTAATGCTGATCCTACTGGTGGAGCAGGTGTTGCTTTTCCTGCACCTATTTGTAATTTAACTTTACCTGTTACTTCTTTAGCCATTACTATTTCCTCCTTTGTGGTAATTGAATTTATCTCCCACTAAATTTTATCTTCTAAAAACTTCGCATTTACTTCTACTGGTAAATTTCTTCCTAATGTTGATACTTCAACTTTAACTTTTTCAAAATTTTTATCAATTTCTAAAACTTTACCATGTTCGCCTTTAAATGCTCCTTCTTTGATTAAAACAATATCTCCTACCTTAAAGCTTAAAGTTGTATCTAATTTCTTATTAGAAATTAATGACATAACTCTATCCACTTCTTCATCTGACATAGGTATTTGATCTGATCCAACCCCTAAAAATCCTGTAACTCCATTAGTGTTACGAATAATATACCATGCTTCACTATCTACACGATATATTAAACCATTTCCTTCTACAAGCTCTTTAACACAGTTTAATTCTACCATTACATAACTCGGATATATTTTCTTAAATACTGTTACTAACTTTCCACGCTTTTCTTCTTGCACTTCTTCCTCAGGAACAATAATTCTAAAAACTCTATCCGATAATCCTAAAGATTCTACTCTTTTTTCTAAATCAATTTTTACCTTTTTTTCATAGCCAGAATATGTATGAATTAAAAACCATCTTTTTTCAACTTCACCTATCACTTACCAAGCACCTTACCTAACAATTCACTAATTGTATCTAGTACATACTTAAATGAAAAGTCAAATAAAACTACCATAAGTGATACAAATGCTGTAATTAATAAAACTATTACAGTTACTTGAAATACAGTTGGTCTATCAGCCCATGTTACTTTTTTATATTCTTCTATTACTCTACTTAAAAGGGTTTTCTTTTTATTTTCTTCCATATAATTCTCCATATAATAAAAATGGCAGGCCAGACAGGAATCGAACCCGTAACTTTCGGTTTTGGAGACCGATGCTCTACCAGTTGAACTACTGACCTATTTTACTACTTAACTTCTCTATAAAGAGTGTATTTCTTTAAAACTGGATTGAACTTTCTCAACTCTAATCTCTCTGGATGAGTTTTTTTGTTCTTTGTTGTTACATAATGTCTCAACTTTGTCTCAGTGCATTCTAAAATTACTTGTACTCTCATTTACATTCCTCCCAATCAAATTATTTGTATTGGTAATACAGATGTTGCCATATTAGTCAACAATAGATATTAACATAAAAAAACAATATATGTCAAGTGTTTTTTAGACTTTTATTGTACTTTTTACCCAATATATTTATATATTTATTTTACAATAACATATCAATTTTATTTTTTTAAAATTCTAGTTCCTATTTCAAGCATTTTTATACCCATATCATAGTAATCTATCATTAAATTATATATAGAATCTTCTGTTAAAACACCTCTTTTTATTGTATTAGGTATCATATCATTATTATCATCATTTAAATCTATATCTCTTTGTTCACTATAATAATAGTCTATTAACTTATCATAATTTTCATTTTCTTTCTCTATTTTTTCTAATATCAAACTTAACTCTTTAATTAAATTTCCATGTTTATTTAATATTTCTTCCATTTTTTTTATATGTTCATATTTTTCCATTATTCTTCTCCTATTCTAAGTTTTTCATACATATATTCTATTTTATTCTTTGAACCTGATAATTTAGGCCAAACATTTTCTTCATCATTTTTTAATCTTGGTATAATGTGAATATGAAAATGATTGACACTTTGCTGGGCTGCTTTTCCACTAGCATTTAGTATATTAACTCCATCATAGTTACAATTTTTAACATAATGTTTTGATACTAGTGATACCGTTTCTATTAAATATCTTAAATATATATTATCACAATCTAATACATTTTCATAATGTTTTTTAGGTATAACTAATGTATGCCCATCTATATCTTCTGATATATCTAAAAAAGCATAAGTATATTCATCTTCATATATTTTATATAATGGTAACTCATTATTAATTATTTTACAAAATATACAATCATTCATAACTAATCCTTTCTAATCTATATTTTTTTAATCAGACATTCAATTTTTTTATACTAATATTTAAAAGAATCTATTATTATTTCAAAATGTTTTCTTTTTTTAACTTCATCTAAGCCATCTTTTAATAACAGAATATGGTCAGTAATTATTCCATCTACATTTGATCTAGTAAATTTTTTAATTGATTCAGGTGTATTTACAGTCCATACCACTGCTTTTTTACCTGCTTCATGTATTTCATCTATTTTATCTTCAGTAGCTTCTCTTTCTTCCATTATTAAGTAATCTGCTTTTAAATCTTTTAAATTCCCTGTTGCAAAAAAGTATAAAAATCCAGTTTTTATTTGCGGATAATTAGCATGTGTATATTTTATTATATCATAATTTAATGATAAAATTACACATTCATCTAACATATTTTTATCTTCTATCATTTTGACAACATCATCTACCATCTTATAATCAGCACTTTTTTCTTTTAATTCTACAAATACACCAATCTTACCTTTTGCAGTATCTAAAATTTCTTCAAATGTGGCAACTTTTCTAGATGGTTTATTTTCATCAAATTCATTTTTCACTTCTAATTTTTTAATTTCTTCAAATGTCATTTCCATAGGTGTTTTATTTACTCCTGAAACTCTATTAAAAGTGGCATCATGATTTATAATATACTGGCCATCTTTTGTTCTTTGAACGTCAATTTCTACCCATTTAACCCTTTGTTTTATTGCTTCTTTTACTCCATTTATTGTATTTTCTGCTTCTAAATCTCCACCTGCTCTATGAGCAACTAATTCTATATTAGTATTTATTTTAAATATCTCTACAAAATATTTTTCTATATAATGTGCAATTCCTAAATTAAATGCAAAAATTATTACTAGTAGTACAATTACTTCTACTTTTGTTTTTATTTTTATTTTATCTGTAAGTTCTTTATTAGTTAAAATTTCACTTTTAGGTGCTAATTTTAATTCTAAAATTTTGCCTTCTCTTTTATGATACTCATAAAAAAGTTCTGTAAGATGAGATATAGAAAATGGAACTGCTAAAAATCCTATAAAAGTAATAATTTCTAATATTGACAATAAAAAAATTGTGAACGAAACATTTTCATTACTATATAATGGACTAAAAATCATATCAATTAAAGTTATGATAAATATAAATATTATTGCAACTATTGTACACACAATGAATAATTTTATTAATTTAATTAAATAATCTTTTATAAAAGTTTTCCAATATTTTTTCATGAATAATCTTGAACTTTTAAGAGCTTCATAAATATTTTTACCATCTATAAGAGCAAAATGTATACTTAAACTATAAATAATGGCTACAATAAATAATAGAATCAATGCAATTACATATAGTGCAGTATAAATCTTATTACTAAAAATAACTGAAGTTATAAAATTGGGAATTTGAAAATTTTTAAGTGGTCCTAATTTTATTTCTAAACCTATTAGTGGCATAGCAAAAGCAACAAATAGTACAATCATAGCTCCTATAGGTGAAAAGAAAATTTTTACTGATTTTATTGATGCAAATAAAATATCTTTGATTTTTATATTTAATTTTCCTTCTTCTATTAATGCACTAATTAATATAAATGTATTTATATCAATACCTAATATTAAAATTAAAAGAATTATTCCTAATAATATTAATGGTATACCATAAATACTAAATAAAAATCCTATATAATCACCGCTTGTTAAATTTGTTCTCCCACTCATATAGATAAGTTTCGACGATATAAAAGAAAAAGTAGGCAAAAGTAATAATGCTGTTATCAATTTAGTTATTAATTGATACTTCGTATATATCCACAAAATCCTACCCTTAATTGCTAATTTATTTTCTTTTTTTGTTTCTATCATTATATAATTTCTCCTTTACAAAAACTATTTATAGTATACATTTATTTTAACAAATTAGCAAAATTAATGGCTTTTTTTTATCTTCTTTACTAGGATAGCCTTTTGCAATACCACCGAAAAGTTTAAAAATAAACCATGTATCATAACCTTTACACGAAAATGAATTTACAACACCATTTTTTTTATTTCTCGTTTGGTGGCTGTTTCATACTTTTTATTTCATAATAATCAGTTTTCGTCATACCATATAAATAATAATCGCAATAAGTATTTACCATTTTTCCGTCCCGAATATGCCCCTCTCTCTTAAATCCTACTTTTTCCAGTGTTTTATATGACGCGATATTTAGAACATGGACATCAGACCATAGCCGTTGTAATTCTGTTTTTTCAAAACAGAAAATTACTACCTTTCTTAAGGCTTCTGCCATAAGACCATTTCCTTGATAAATTGGAGAAAGACGGAAAGCCACTTTTGCCATGCGGTCATTTTCAATAAGATATACCCACATTTCACCTATAACTTTATTGTCCTTTTTATGAACAATTCCCCAATGGAAACTTTTTGTAGGACGCTCCTTTTTTTGAAAGAGTAATCCGGGATTTAAGTCACTTTTTCCAGGACGTTTTCCCCAATATTGATATAATGATTTGTCGCCTAGCCATTCTTTCAAATTGGCAACATCGCTATATTGCAAAGGACGTAATAAAAGCTTGTCCGTTTCAAGTTTCGGTTTATTCTGAACATAATCTTGCAGCTTCATAAAACCCCCTTAAAATTGAATATCTGCTCCCAATTAAAGCACCCAGACGCTTCTGTGCTTTTAGGCCATTCGCTACACCATGTAGGAATACTGGGTGTTTCTACTCTATCAAAACTTGGTGTGTATGGCTTTATATCCAACACTGGGGTATTGTCATTCGCGTCAATAAAAGTAATCCTAATAATTCCCTTGTTAAAATCAATGCTGATAATTTCCGATGTTGTTAAAGCAATAGGATTAGGGCGGACTGGCGACCTTGTGGCAAAAACGCCCATTACTGTTGGTGCATTTTTATAGGGCTGTTCAATTTGTAATATATTTCTATCTAACTTATTATCACAATCACTAAACCACCATACTACGTTAATATGGCTAAATCCATTTAATGCTTGCAGTCCAGGAATATACTCTGGCTCTAATTCAATAAATACTCCGCTGTTATTATTTTTTACCTTTCCAATAGGTTTTAATTGATAATTATTCATGTTATACCTCCTCGTTTTCTACTTTGAGTTCAGTATAACATCTCACATCATGTGAGATACAAGAGGAAAAATAAAAACGCCCTACATTTTTACAGGACATTACTAATTAAGTTCCAATGGTATTTGGATTTCAGTCAGGTATTTTTCCGGATTACTCTCATTCCACGATCCCCTATGCACAATTTGTCGCATAGGGTTTGACATTCGATATTTACTATTTTTTTGTAACCATTTAGCAAAAACAATATACGCTCTTTTTATATTTGAAAAGTCACCATATACCATTGTGCAAGCCATATTGGGGACAGGCTCAATAATACGGAAACAGAATGGAGCAATATCTTTACATAACTTACTTACAGGGACGCATAACTCAATATCAACATTTTGTCCTTTGTATTCTGTATCATGATAAATAGAAAAAGTATGACCAGATATTTCTATCTTCTGTTCTTTTGCAAAAGCAGAAAGTTCATTCCATAAATCCCCCTCAGAGTAGTATGTAGGAACAATTCTTCGCAAAGAAAGTACTTGATACTCTGGGATTGCTTTAATGGAAATGTTATAATGAAGTTCTCCTTTGTTTTCTTTTATTTCGTTTCTAGCAATCGCAATTTTTTGTAGTTTTTCCTTCTCATTCTGTATGGTATCCATAATTTCAAATCGCTTTTGTTCAAGAGTTTCAAGTAGTAAACAATCATTCATTTCGAGTGCAAGTGCAATTTCAGAAATATTAAAACCGATGTCACGCAAATATATTATTCTATTTAGGCGGGGTATTTGGGTTACTGAGTACATTCGGTGCCCCGTCCATTTATCGACTGCTTCTGGCTTTAACAGCCCTACTTCATCATAATATCGAAGCATACGAATAGATACTTGCATTATTTTTGAAAACTCACCTATTTTAAACATCTTATCACCACCTATACATAATTATACTTTAAGTTTCATAAACTTCAAGACGATTTTCATTTCTGAAACTTAATAATAATATTCTCCATTCTTATAAATTATTGGCACGATAAAAAACATTTCAAACCTTAGCATTTTTTATGCTATAAGTTTTAATTCAAATTGCTTGTAAGTTAATATTTATAATTTAATGATTCCTTCTCTCTTTATTATTAATCATTTTTTACACACTAATAAAAATCTATGTATTTTAGCTTCAACAACTCCTTTATTTTCTAAAATATCTTGTGCCTCAAATAATTTATCAAGACATTTTTCAACTGAAAAATTAATAAATTCCCATTCAATAATACAGGCAAACCATACTAATGCACCTATATCATAAAATTTAATTGGTCTAAATACTTCTTGCTCTTGTAAAATATTAAATCCAATGTTTTTAAATTTTTTAGAAACTTTACCCAAATATTGTTCTGGAAATTGAATTTTAGTATTTGGTAATAATAAATCTATAAGTTCTCTATCATTTTCTGCTCCAACTTGTTGAGTTATAAAGATACCACCTTTTTTTAATATTCTATATATTTCACTAGCATTAAAAGCACCATGCCTATTTATTATAATATCAAATGTATTATCTTCAAAAGGTAATTTGTCTAATGCATTAGCCTTTTTAAAATCTATTCCGAGTGGTAGTAATTCTTTTTTACAAAATTCTACATTAGGTTCATAATTTTCAGTAGCACTAGTATTTCCATAAGAATGACCTAAATATATTAAAAACTCTCCACCACCAGTATCTATATCAAGTAATTTATGTTCTTTTTTCAAATATTTTCTTATAATATCTGTATAATCCCAAGGTAAATCACTTTCTTCATCAAATCTACCTTCAATATATGAAAAATCCCACCCCTTTATATATGCATTTTTTTCTTCTTCTAGCCATTCTTTTATTAATTTTTCCTTTTTTGTCATAAATTTTCTCATTTCTATATATTTTTTTATTTTAAATAATTATTGTAACAATTTTTTTTATTAATAAATATTTTTTGTTGTCTTTTTAAATAAATGCCTAAAAATGTGTTTATATACAACTTCTTTACGAAAATAATTAAAATTTTATTTTTCTTGTTGCGTGTTTAATTATCCATTGGGTATTTTTATTATTAGAACTTTGATATTCTTTGATAAATTTTATTGCTTCTTCTTTATTAACCTTTAAATAATCGGTTAGATTATTAGCAACAGATTTTTTTACAAATTTTATATCATCTTCCATTAAATTTTTCAAAATTTGAAAAACTGGTTTGGGATTTTCAATAAAAATATCAAGTTTTGTTGCCCAAGGAAGTTTTGGTCTTAGACCTTCAGAAGAAAGCCTACGAAGGTGAAAATTATTGGATTTTGACCATTCTTGCATTATTTTTATAGTTTTTTTAGGATACTTTCTAATAAATGGTCGAATAGCATATTCTCCTGTATTTCTTTTTGTAATTTCTTCAATCGCTTTTATAGAAAGATTAAAATTATCTATTCCATATTTTTCTACAAATTTACCAATAGGCATACACCAATAAAATTCTTTAAACATTCCTGTTTCATTAGGATTTTCTTCACCAAAAATTTGCATTAATATTTTTAATGATTTAGAATATGGACTTGGTAACAGTCTATTTAATTCATCTGCATGAAGTTCCATTCTTTTCGTATAACTAAGTTTTACACATTTTTTTCTAATATTTTCAATATATGTTTTACTATCAAAATCTTTATAAACAACTTTTATCTTTTTCGATAATAGTTCTGCAAGATTATCTCCAAAATATTGTGTTATGCTCCTATCTTCAACCATATACTAATCCTCCCATATTTTAAGAAAAAATTACTCTAATCATTATTTATTATTATCTCAATTTCATCTACTGAATTTACAAATGAAATTAATTTATAATCTTCTTTACTTAAAAACTCACTTTCAACCATATATGCTATAAATTCTTTAAGTTTATTATAATAATTATCTGAATTATAGAAAATACAAGGCTTATCATTTTTACCTAATCTTGCTAATGATATAGCTTCAATTATTTCCTCCAAAGTTCCTATGCCACCTGGTAATGCTATGAAACAATCTCCAAGTTCCAGCATTTTATTTTTCCTCTCATACATTGTATCAACACTATGTAATTTTGTTAAACTAGAGTGTGAAATCTCTCTTTTCACTAGAAACTCTGGCATTACTCCAATAACCTTACCACCATTTGATAATACTGTATCTGCAATTGCTCCCATTATACCTATGCTACCACCACCATATACTAGTGTATGATTATTATTTGCAATCCATAAGCCAAGTTCAATAGCAGACCTTTTATATTCATCACTTTTACCTAAACTTGCTCCACAATAAACTGTTATATTCATTTTCATACCCCTTTTTTATATTTATATAACATAATATATTCATCTTTATTTTCTCTTACAACATTAAAACCAACTTTTTTATACATTTTAACTGCATAATTTTCTTTTTGAACTGATAATGATATACCATTATAATTAAAAGATTTTAACATTAATATCATTTTTTCTAATAATTTAGCGCCTATACCTAAATTTCTATATTCTTTATAAATTGATATTGATAATGATGGTGTATTATTATCGATATGACCATAATCATTCATTATTCTTACCCAACAACATGCAATAACATTTTCATTTATTATTGCCACCAAAGCCTTATCATGTTCTGAAATGCCAAAATCATGAATATATACTTGTAATTCAGGAATTTTTATTATAGATTTAGGAGGGAGTTTAATTCCTTCTGGAATATAAATTGCTTCATACAAAAAATTACTTAATAAATCATATTCATCTTTTTTCATTTCTCTTATTGTATAATCCATACTTATTCTCCTATACATTATTTATTTTTAATAATTTTATAAATCTATACCTTTATATTAAATTATACCACATTGATATATTATAATAAAAATAAAGAGCCAACATTTTTATCTATTGACTCACTATATCTTTTTTATTTTAAATTTATATTATCAAATTTTTGTGTTTATAAACATAACAAACGAATAAACAAAAGAGCAAGTGTAATGCTTATATACAATTTTATAGGCTATAATTACTATTTATTAATTTATAAAATATTTTACAATATTCTTCTGGGTATCTTAAACTAATTTCGCCATGTCTACAATTTGGAGCAATATAAACATAACTATTTTTTATCATTGTATTCAGCTCATTCGCAGATTGTTTTACAGCATTAAGTTCTTTTTCACCAACTAATATTGCAACTTTTACACTACTGTCCTTAAGACTTTCTTTTGCTTTAAAATTTTCATTACTTCTAATTATATTTTCCATTGATTTAAATGACATTTTACATGTATCTTCATAAAATAGATCATAACAATCTTCTGGAAGATATATATATTTGGCTTGCAATTTTGAAAGCCATTTCCATTTAGATAATGGGTAAGCTATTTTTACCATTTTTACTAATAAATTACGAATTTTTAGAGGTTTAATTAATGCACTTTCTATAATTGCATACTCACAAATATCCTTTTCTTTTGATAAAATATCAACTACTATTTGGGCTCCGATAGAAAGACCACAAATAGCATATACCTTTTTATTACAAGATTTATTTATATAAGAAATCAATTTATTTGACATGTCTTCTATACTAGTAAATACGGTGTTTCCATCTTCTCCGTGACCATCAATAATTGGTGTAATTATATGATAATCTAATTCCAATATGCTAATTATATTCTTTAATGACCACCATGATAAACCTCCACCGTGTAATAAAATTATAGTTTTATTAGATTTATTACCAAATTCTTTTATAATCATAGCTTGTCTCCCATATATTATTTATTTTTAATAATTTTATAAATATGTATCCTTTATAGCTTTTTATTTCTTAAATACAAATAAATACTCATGTGCTAATAATAAAAAATTGTATTTTATACTATTAGTCTTCCAAAAACCAGTTGCTTTACAATTATGTTGTTCTTTTATTATTATTTCTTTTGTTTTAAAACCTACTGATTCAAAAATTTTCATCACTTCAAAACTCATTGGTATCACATGACCTTTTTGTCTTGTATCTCCCATAAGTATGGCACAAAATTTATCTTTTTTTAATACTCTGTAACACTCTTTTGCAACTAATTTCATTTCTTCTAAAAATTCAGGTACTTTTAACTGTGATAAATCTTCTTTAATAGAATCACTATATTGTATAATATTTGCATATGGTGGATGAGTACATATTAAATCTATTGTTTCATTTTTTATAAATTTCAAATTTCTTGCATCACCTTTTTTTATATATACTTTACCAGAATTCTTATACTCAAAATCTATTTTTTCTTTACACCTACTAAGTGATACTTCATTTATATCTACACCTATAACATTTCTATTAAGTAATTTAGCTTCTACTAATGTAGTTCCTCCTCCTGCAAATTGATCAAGTACCATATCTTCTTCTTTTGAATATCTTAATATTAAATTTCTTGGTATATATGGAGACCAATTACCTCGCCACTTTGCATCATGTGTTGCCCAATTACCTCTATTTGGAAAACTCCAAACTGTATTCATTTCTAATTCAAAATCATCAGGCTCCCATTTTTTTATTTTTTTATTCACTATTTCACCTCAAATTTTAAACTACTACTTTATTAATTATTCCATTTTCTAAATCTTTTATGTTATATACATGTTTCATAATATCAAAAGTTTCTTCTAAATTTCTTTTGGCACTTTTACAACCTTCACCATCTGTAAACCATACAAAAGTAACACCTTCTATTTTATCTACTTCTTTTGCAATAGTTTTATAACTTCTTGAAGTTTCATTAAGTTTTGAACCACTGCTAGCATAAAAATTGGTTTCTATTAAATAAATCATTTTATTAGTTTTTATTACATAATCAAATCTTTTTTCCATTTTACCTTGATTAGAAATTTCAAATAAATCTACATTCCATTTTGCTTCAATCTCATTGATATACATTTCTTTAAAATAATTTTCATTTTTCTTAAATCCAGCTTTAATTATAAAACCTTCAACCAAATCTTCCATTAAATGACCACCACGATTTTTTCTACCATTTGAACCTAATCCAGTTTCAACTCCTGTAACATAATCATATAGATTATTAACAATATGGTTTTCAAGTAAACCAAATAATCCAGTTTTTCTCATAAATATCGCATATTGTTCAGGTGTATAATTTAATTTTTTAAATGAATATGTAAATTCTCCATCAATATCTACTGCATAAATTTCATTTGCTCTAACTGCAAGTAATACTGGTATACATTTTAATGTTTCAGGGTATTTACTTATTAAATTTATAAATTCATTTTCAATATCTTTTGAACCTATTAATGAATTAAGAATATTTAATTCAATTTTTATATCCTCAACATTTTTATATACTTTTTCAAAATCAGTATAATAACTATATGATGCTATACTTTTTCTAAAGCTACTTAACCATTCTTCAAATATTCTTTCCATGTATCAAACTCCTTTGTTATAATTTGTTATTAAAAGTTCACTTATATTTCCTCGTTTACTTGCATTTGAATTTATTCTTCTTTTTGATTGTATTCTATATATATTAAATTTTGAGTATAAATCATCAAAAAAGTTATCATTTTCATTAATATTTTTTGGGTCTGAATTACTTAATACTGCTACTGCCCCTTTTAAATTTACTTTTTCAAAATATTTTGCTAATTTTTCTTGCTCTCTATCATCAAAACACATTTTATCATAAGAGGTAAAACTTGCTGTTTGTGTAAGTGGTCTATATGGTGGATCAAAATATACAAATGTTTTTTCATCGATAAAATCATATGATTTATCATAACTTCCACAAATTATTTTTATACTTTTTAATTTCTTTGAAATATTTTTTAAATTTTCTTCATTACAAATTTTAGGGTTTTTATATGCTCCCATAGGAACATTAAATAATCCTTTACTATTTACACGATATAAACCATTAAAACATGTCCTATTTAAAAATATAAATAGAGCAGAGCCATAAATATCATCATTAAGTACTTTATTTATATAATCATTAAAATCATCTCTTTTTTTATAATAATATTCTTTTCTTGCGATATTATCTAATGTTATATATTCATTTTCAATTTTT
>NZ_LOQI01000040.1:14363-14679 GCF_001517915.1 Oceanivirga salmonicida
TCATAATTTGATAGTATATCAAAAAGAACAGCACCACCACCAATAAATGGCTCACAGTACTTATTTATTTTAGTTCCAAGTCCAATAGGGTATAATTTTCTAATATCATCAAGTAGAGCTGATTTTCCACCTGCCCATTTTATGAATGGTGAGACTGAAACATTATCTATGATTTTAGAATATTTTTATGAAAATCATAATTCAGTAAATTTAATTTTTTTGAAAAATAAAGTAAAAAAAATAGTTAATTTAGAAAAACAAAAAATATTATGCTATAAAATCTATTTAGAATATGCCGATATATTGTTTTTATTAA
>NZ_LOQI01000041.1 GCF_001517915.1 Oceanivirga salmonicida
TTTTTTTATTTAAAATATCTTATTTAATTTTTAAATTTTCCTCTTTTTTTAAAGCCTCCAATTCTTTATTTAAATCTTTTTTAGTAGTATCAAATCTTCTTTTTGCAACAACAATTTTTAATGCTAGTTCACTTAATTCAGAATAAATAGATACATACTATTTTGACGTCGTTTGGAAAAAACAAAATGATATTTGGAAAATCTCATCTTTTTATGAAAAGCGTGATTAGAGGGGAGTAACATGGGAAACATGGGTAAATATGTGTTTTTAATTGTAATTATACTATTAGCAGTATTAATAAGTGTTATAGTTATATTACGTATGAAGAAAAAATATGTATCTAAATATTCTGAATTAAGTGAACTAGAATTAAAAATAGTTGATGCAAAAAGAAGATTTGATACTACTAAAAAAGATTTAAATAGAGAATTGGAGGCTTTTAAAAAAGAGGAAAATTTAAAAATTAAAGAAGATATTTTAAATAAAAAAAGGGAAGCCGATCAAGAAATTAAAGAAATGAAACAAGAAATTTCTAAAAAAGAATCTCGATTAGTAAAAAAAGAAGAAAATCTAGATGTCAAGTATCAAAAGTTGGAAGAAAAAGAGAAAAAAATTGATGAACAAAAAGAAGATCTTATTAATAAACAAAAAGAACTTGATGAAATTGTTGCAAAAGAACAAGATGAGTTAGAAAAAATTGCTAAACTTAGTCTAGAAGATGCAAGAGATATAATTTTAACTAAACTAGATAATGAATTAATACATGATAAAGCAGTTAAGATTAGAGATTATGAATACAACTTAGAAAGAGAAAAAGAAAAGATATCTAGGAGAGTGTTATCTACTGCAATTAATAAAGGTGCTTCTGACTTCGTAGTAGATGCAACTATTACAGTTGTTGAATTACCAAATGAGGATATGAAGGGTAGAATTATTGGTAAAGAAGGTAGAAATATTAGAGCCATAGAAGCAGCAACAGGTGTTGATTTAATTATAGATGATACACCAGAAGCAGTAGTATTATCATCATTTGATGGAGTAAGGCGTGAAGTTGCTAAAATAGCATTAGAAAAATTAATACAAGATGGAAGAATACACCCAACTAAGATAGAAGAAGTAGTTGAAAAAGCAGCAATAGAAGTAGAACAAAGCATATATGATGCAGCAGAAGAAGCAATAATGGAAGTAGGAATACCTACTTTACCAAAAGAAGTATTAAAAGTATTAGGAAAATTAAAATACAGAACATCATACGGACAAAATGTACTAAAACATTGTGTTGAAGTGGCACATTTAGCAGGAGCAATAGCCGCTGAAATAGGTGCAGACGTAGAAGTTGCTAAAAGGGCTGGATTATTTCATGATATAGGTAAGGCATTTACTCATGAACAAGAAGGTTCACACGCAATAAATGGTGCAGATTTTTTAAGAAAATTCTCAAAAGAAAAAGAAGTTGTTCTTAATGCAGTAGAAGCACACCATGATGAAGTAGAAAAAATAAGTATAGAAGCTGTTATATTACAAGCAGCAGATGCTCTATCAGCATCAAGACCAGGTGCAAGAAGAGAAACATTAACTAATTATTTAAAGAGATTAGAACAATTAGAGGAAATAGCAAATTCTTATGAAGGAATAGAAAATTCATATGCTATACAAGCAGGTAGAGAGTTAAGATTAATAGTAAGTCCAAATAAAATAGATGATGATAAAGCAGTAATATTATCAAGAGATATAGCAAAAGAAATAGAAGAAAAAATGCAATATCCAGGACAAATAAAAGTTACAGTAGTAAGAGAAACTAGAGCTGTAGAGTATGCAAAATAAAGTGCAGTCATTTGACTGCTTTTATTATATTAAAGTAAAAATAATTTAAAATAAATGGAGAAAAAATGAAAATAGTAATGATAGGGGATGTTGTAGGAAACCCAGGTAGAGAAATTTTATTTAAATTTCTTGAAAAAAGAAAAAACGATTATGATTTTATAATAGTAAATGGAGAAAATGCAGCAGCTGGATTTGGAATAACTCCTAAAATAGCAAAACAATTTTTTGATAAGGGTGTTAATGTAATAACTCTTGGAAATCACACATATGATAGAAAAGAAATAATACCTTATTTAAATGATGAAGAAAAAATAGTAAGACCATATAATTATCATTCAAACAATTCAGGACATGGTTATGTAATAGTTAATAAAAATGGAGTAAAAATAGGTGTAGTAAACTTACAAGGTAAAATATTTATGCAACCTATAAGTTGTCCATTTTTGGCTATTGATGAATTAGCACCTAGATTAAAAGAAGAAGTTGATATTTTAATAGTTGATTTTCATGCAGAAGCAACTTCAGAAAAACAGGCTATGGGTTGGAATTTAGCAGGAATAGCATCTGTAATATATGGTACACATACTCATACTCAAACTTCAGATAATAGAATACTTTATGGAAAAACTGGCTTTATAACAGACATAGGTATGACAGGTGGAGCAGATGGTGTTGTAGGTATGAACAAAAAAGAGAGTTTGAAAAGATTTAAAGAAGGATTTTCAGGAAGATATGTTCCATGTGAAGATAATTTAATGATTAATGGTATAGTAACTGAAATAGATGAAAAAACAGGTAAATGTTTAAGTATAGAAAGAATTAGTTTGGAATATGGAGAAGTATGATATTAAAAAAAATAATGCTTAGATATTATTCAGATGATTTAGAAAAAACTAAATCATATATAGTGAATGTATTAGGTAATTATGGTATATTTGAATTAGAACTTTTAGAAGATTTTACACATAATGATTTAGACTATGATGAAACTAAATCATATAGTAAAGATTTGTGGACTATAATATTTTATTTACCTAATAATAGATTTTTAGATAAAAAAATAAATCAGATTAATTTAGACCTAATGGAAAGTAAAGATTACTTTATATATGAAATATATACAACAGATTTAGATACTGATAGTTATAAAGATGAGTGGAAAAAAAGTTTTGGAACAACTAAAATTACTGATAAAATAGTTATAAACCCATCTTGGTTAACTTATGATGCAAAAGATGATGAAATTGTAATACAAATAGACCCATCTATGGCTTTTGGTACAGGTACACATGAAACTACTTCATTATGTATTGAAATGTTAGAAAAATATAAAGATGATAAGAAAAGTTTATTAGATATAGGTTGTGGTTCAGGTATACTTATGTTAGTTGCTAAAAAACTAGGTATAGATAAAGTTACAGGCATAGATATAGATAAAAATTGTTATGAAGTAGTAAATAAAAATTTTAAAGATAATAATTTAGATAAGTTTGATATACAAATTGGAAATTTAGTAGACAAAATAAATGATAAATATGATATAATAGTATCAAATATATTAGTAGACGTATTAGAAAAATTATTATTAGACATTAAAAAAGTATTAAAAAATGGAAGTATAGTAATTTTTTCGGGTATTTTATCTGAAAAAGAAACAGGATTTATTAAAAAAGCAAGTAGCATAAATTTAAAATTAATAGATAAAAAATATAAAGATAAATGGGTAAGTTTAGTATTCATGAATGAGGAAAAATAGCATGATAATAGCAATAGATGGACCATCAGGTAGTGGTAAAAGCAGCATAGCAAAACAAGTTGCAAAAATATTAGATATAGAGCATTTAGATACAGGAGCAATGTATAGACTATTTGCTCTTAAAATGAAAAAAGAAAATAAAGAAGTTAAAGAATTATTAAATGATTTAGATATAAGAATAGAAAAAGAAACCTTTTATTTAGATGGTATTAATGTAAGTAATGAAATAAGAGAAAATGAGATTTCTAAACTAGCATCTAAACTTTCAAAAATAGATAAAGTTAGAGAATATATGGTAAATATGCAAAGGGAAATTTCTAAAAATAAAGATATAGTTTTAGATGGAAGAGATATAGGAACTGTAGTATTTCCTAATGCAGATTTCAAGTTTTTTATTACAGCTAGTCCAGAAATTAGGGCAAAAAGGAGATATTTAGAAAATACTAGTATTGATTATGAAATAATTTTAAAAGATATAATTAAAAGAGATGAACAAGATATGAATAGAGAAATTGCACCATTAAAACAGGCTGAAAATTCAATTTTAATAGATACTGATAATTTAACATTAGATGAAGTAGTTAATAAAATAATAAAAATAGTACAGGAGAAAAAAATATGATATATGATATAGTATTTGGTATAATTTTAATAGGAATGTTTTTTACAGGCTTAAAAAAAGGTATGGTATATATGGTATTTGGATTAGTAAAATTACTCGTTGCCATATTAATAACACCAATTTTTGTAGGAACTACCTATTCGTATATTAAAAATTATAATTTGCCAATAAATTCTAATGTAGTAGCATATATATTGACATTTGTAATTATAGTAGTTTTAATAACTATAGGACAGTATTTACTAGAAAAGTTCTTAGGAGTTATAGGCTTAGGAGTATTTAATAAAGTTTTAGGTGGTATTTTAGGAATAGCAGAAGCATATATTTTAACTATGATAATAATAGTAACTTCATTATTTTTAAAAGATTACAATGTCTTTATTAATGAACAAATAAATAAAAGTCAAATAGCATACTATCTTTCATTATATACCAAAGAAGCAAACGAAGTATTTCCTAAGGTTATAAAAGAAAAATTAGATGAATTTTATATTAAAAATAAGAAAATTGATATAACAAATAAAGTATTAAATAAAATATATAAGGATAATTAGATGAGAATTTTTAAAGATTTAAGACTAAAATTTTCTAAATTTGATTTAAGTTTAGTTTTTTTAGTATATTTATTATGCACTATAAGTACAATATTTATATATAGTGCAACAAGATCTATGTATTATTTAAAACATAATCTTTTTTGGATAGGTATAGGAACAATATTCCTTGTTTTATCTATATTTATAGACTATAGAATAAGCAAAAAGTATATTAAATATTTATATATATTGGGTATACTTGTTTTGCTATTTGTAAAATTTTTTGGTAAGACAACACTGGGTGCTAAGCGTTGGATTAATTTATTTGGTGTACAATTACAACCATCTGAATTTATAAAAATAATAGTTATAATGGTTATTTCATATATTATAGTTAGTAAATTTAGAAAAGGTATAAATAATATTATTGATATAGTTGTTTGTTTGCTGTATGTCGTTCCATTTTTGGTTTTAATAGTAAAACAACCTGATTTAGGAACAACATTAATAATCTTATTTTCATATGTGTGTATGCTATTTTTAAGTAATGCTAATATAAAGCCATTGATATACATAGCAGTATTTCTAATTTTGGCAGCATACCCTACATATAGATATGTATTAAGTGATTATCAAAAAACTAGAATAGAAGTATTTATAAATCCTGAAAAAGATATAAAAAATAAGGGTTGGCATGTATCACAATCTAAAATTTCAGTAGGAGCAGGGGGATTAAGTGGCTCTGGTATATTAAATGGAAGCCAAAGTAGACTTAAATTTTTACCTGAACCACAAACAGACTTTATATTCTCAGTTATAGCAGAAGAAACTGGATTTATTGGTGCAACAAGCATTATACTAATATACTTTCTTTTAATATTTAAATTTATTAATATAAGTAAAAATGTAGATGATGAGTATGGTAGATTAATAATATATGGAATATCGGGTATATTTTTAGGGCATACAATAATAAATATAGGAATGACAATAGGTTTAATACCTGTAACAGGAAAAACTTTACTATTTTTAAGTTATGGTGGTAGTTCATACATATCTTCTTTCATATTAATAGCCCTAGTAGAAAGTATAAGGGTATATTCAAATGAAATATAAAGTTGATAAAGATAATGTTGAAGTGAGATTAGATAGATTTTTAAAAAAATCTTGCAAAAATAATGGCTTATCTGAAATATTTTCTGCTATAAGAAAAGGGGAAATTCGTATTAATGGTAAAAAATCTAAAGAAAATTATAGATTAAAATTAAATGATGAAATAGAAATACAGGATTTGGATTTTAAAATAAAGGAAAATAAAAAAATAAATTATGAATATAAAAATTTAATCTTTTATGAAAATGATGATATATTAATAATAAATAAGCCAAAAGGTATGGCTATGCATAAGGGAACTGATACTAAAAAAGGAATAGCAGAAATGTTTAATATGGATTTTGCAAATAGATTAGATAAAAAAACTTCTGGTTTAGTTATTGGGTGTAAAAATCCAGTAAGTTTAAGACATATTACAAAATTAATAAGAGAAAATATGATAATAAAAAAATATAAGGCCATATGTTTAGATAATGGTAAATATAACATAGGAGATGAATTCATAATTGAAAATAAATTATTAGAAACAGATGAGAAAGTAATAGTATCTAAAAATGGTAAAGAATCTAAAACTAAGTTTAAAGTTATAGATAAAAAAGATAAAAAAATATATTTTGATATAGAATTATTTACAGGAAGAAAGCATCAAATAAGAGTACATTTAAGTAGTATAGGATTGCCTATAATAGGTGATGATAAATATTCATCTAAGTATAAAAAAGCAGATAAATTAGAATTAGAATGTTATTATTTAGAGTTTGATAATAAAAAATATGAAATAAAATAGGAGCGTAAGCTCCTTAAAATATTTAATCAACGATATTTGATAAAAGTTCTACAATAGCATCAACTGCTTCTTGTGCATTATCTCCTTCGGCAGTTACTGTTATTTCAGAACCGTTTTTAACACCAAGTGATAATATTTTGACAAGGCTAGTAGCATTTACTTCATTTCCTCCAAAAATTAATTTTGGATTTGAATCTTTGAATTCCTTAGATTTTTTTACCAGTGCTCCTGCTGGTCTTGCGTGTAATCCATTTGTTCCTGTGAACATTAAAGTTTTGCTAACCATTTTTTCCTCCTAAAAATTATATTAAATATATGATACAATATATATTGTTAAAAGTCAATGAAAGGATATGATTAAATATGAAAATACTAATACTTGGAAATGGAGTAATGGCTAATATTGTAAAAGATAATATAGGAAATACTGATGAATTTATTGCCATGCTAGATACTAAATATGAATTAAAATGTGATGAAGAATTTGACGTTATAATTGATTTTTCTCATCATAGTGCTACTAAAAAAATAATAGATTTTGCAGTAGAAAAAAATAAACCTATATTAATAGCAACAACTGGACAAACTAATGATGAGTTAGAATATATTGAAAAAGCAAAAGAAAAAATAAATCTTTCAAAAATCAGTAATACTTCTTTAGGTGTATATGCAGTTAATGAATTAGTTAAAAAAGCAGCAGAAATATTAAAAGATTTTGATATAAGTATAATAGAAAAGCATCATACTAGAAAAATAGATGCTCCAAGTGGAACTGCTATAACTATAGCCGATAGCATAAAAGAAGTTAATAAAGATGCAAAAATAGAAATGCATAGCATAAGGGCAGGTAATATTTCAGGGGAACACACAATACTATTTGCTGGAATTGATGAAATAGTAGAAATTAAACATACTGCAACTTCAAGAAAAATATTTGCATTAGGTGCAATAAAATATGCGAGAGAACTACTATAATAAACTTTTATAAATTTATTATTTGGAGGAAAAATGAATAAAGCATTAATTATACTAGATGCACAATATGGCATTATTGAAAATAATTTTAAAAATGAAATAAATAATATTCATAAGTTAATAAAATATTGCAAGAAACATAATTTACCTGTTATTTCAATAAAACATATAGATAATGACCCTGAAAGTAGAATTTACTGTAATTCTAACAAGGGAAATATAGAAAAATATATAATGGAACATAGCTCTATTATCATAGAAAAAAATAGTCCTAATATTTTTAGAGAAAGTACTTTAAAAAAATATTTATCAGAAAATAATATTGAACAACTTATTATTTGTGGTTTCAATGCTGAATATTGTTGTTTATTTACAAGTATTATTGGAGAAAGCTTAGGTTTTAAAATCACATATATAGAAGATGCTACAGGCTCATCTAATAATGGTGATACCTATGAAATGAAAGACTTAGATATTGTTGATTTCGTTGGTTGTGTTCTAGATTGGTCTGGAATTATTGAAATCTTATATTTAAAAGAATTTGAAGAAAAATATGACAAATAATTTTTTTTTAAAGAAAAAGACTAAAAGAAGTATATAATTAGTATATTAAAAATGCATAAAAATAGTTGAAAATAGTAACATAGAGACAAAATTTTAAATTTTTGAACATTTATCATTAGAATTTACACATAAAAAAGAATAAAAAAAATACCTTGATTTATGATAATTATCAATGTATAATAGCAAGGAGATTAACTATGCTTAAAATAAACATAGTGGCTGTCGGTAAAATAAAAGAAAAATATATAATTGATGGTATAACTGAATACTCTAAACGATTAAGACCTTATATAAATTTTGATATAGTAGAATTATCAGAAAGTAAAGATAATGATTTAGCGTTGGAAAAAGATAGTGCTAGTATATTAAAATACCTAGATAAAACTAATGCCTATAAAATATTATTAGATATAGGTGCTAAGCAGATAGATTCTGTAGAATTATCAGAATTAATAGAAAAATTATCTATGACTAATAGTGAAATTATATTTATTATTGGTGGATCTCGCGGAGTAAATAAAGAAGTAAGGAATAGTTGTAATTTAAGAATAAGCTTTTCAAAATTAACTTTTCCGCATCAATTATTTAGATTAATACTTACAGAACAAATATATAGAAGTATTTGTATACAAAAAAATATAAAATATCATAAATAATGGAGGTTTATATGTATTCTTACGGTGATGAATTCAAATATGAAATAGATGGGAATATGGACTATTATACTTGTCTTACTACAATTAAAATAAAAGAAAATGAATATATAGTTGCTGAAAATGAGTATGGACTTAAAAAGATTTTTTTAATTGAAGATGAAGATGACGAGATTATTAGTGAAGTTGATGAAGAAGATGAAGAAGCAATCTTAGATATATATGAAAGACAATCTATATTAGATGGAGATTTTTACATAAACGATGACGATGACTTTAATATTGGAGATAATGATACTGATTATGATGATGAAGATGATGACACCTTTATACATGATGATATAGATTTAGATGATGATATTGAAGAAGAGATTGATTTAGATATAGATGATTTATTCGAAGAGATATTTAATAATGAAAATTGATATAGTATCTAAATATATATATGAGTATGGTAATGAAGAAATAATAGAAATTAAAGATAAAGAATTTATGTATGAAAATTTTAAATATATTTCAAAAGATTTAATATTAAAAATAGATAATGAAAAATTGGAAGTTATAAAAAATTCAGACATAAGTTATCATAAAATCTATGAATTAAATAAAGAAACTAGGTCTATATTAAATTTTAACGGAAATGAAATTATTACAAAAATAAAAACACATAGTTTGTATAATTTAGAAAATGATTATATAATAAAATCAAGTGAATATACAGAAAACAATGAAAAAATATTAGATTTGGAAATAAATATAAAGATAAAAGGAGATTAGAATGTCAGAACAAAACACTAGCTATATTATGGGTGAAAAACTAAAAAAAGTTGAAGAATTAAGACAAAAGGGTATAGAACCATATGGAAGATTTTTTGATAAAAAAGATAGTATTCAAGATATACTTGATAATAGCAATGACTTGGAAAGAGTATTTGTTACAGCAGGTAGAATAGTTTCATATAGAAGAATGGGAAAAAATGGTTTTGCACATTTAAAAGATCCTAGTGGGAAAATACAATTTTATGTTTCAAAAAATGAAGTTGGCGAAGATGAATATGAAATATTTAAAAATCTTGCCATAGGAGATTTTATTGGTATAGAAGGAACACTATTCCATACAAAAACAGGAGAATTAACGTTAAGAGCCATAAAATATACAGTATTATCTAAAAATATTAGACCATTACCTGAAAAATTTCATGGTTTAACTGATATTGAAACTAGATATAGACAAAGATATGTTGATTTAGTAATGAATGAAGAAGTTATGGACACTATGAAAAAAAGGTTTGAAATAATAAGATATATGAGAACATACTTAGAAAATAGAGGATTTATAGAAGTTGAAACCCCTATGTTACATTCTGTTGTTGGTGGAGCAGCAGCAAAACCATTTATAACTCAACATAATGCATTAAGTCAAGAAATGTACTTAAGAATAGCACCTGAACTATATTTAAAGAGATTATTAGTTGGTGGATTTGAAAAAGTATTTGAAATAAATAGAAATTTCAGAAATGAAGGAGTATCAATAAAACATAATCCAGAATTTACAATGATGGAACTATATCAAGCATATGCTGATTTTAATACTATGATGGACATAACAGAAGATTTAATATCATCTATGACTTATCATTTACATGGTAAATATGAAATTGAATATGAAGATAAAAAAGTAAATCTTGCTAAGCCTTGGAGAAGAGTTACAATGCAAGATATAGTAAAAGAAGTTACTGGTTTTGATATAGAAACTATAACTAGCGATGAGCAAGCAGTAGAATTTGCTAAATCAATTAATATACCACTAGATAATAAGGTTAAATATACTAAATTTGGTATTTTAAATCTATTATTTGAAGAAAAGGTAGAACATACTTTAATTAATCCTACATTTATAACTAAATACCCTAAAGAAATATCACCATTATCTAAAAATTCATATGGTAGTGAAGAATGGGTAGATAGATTTGAGTTATTTATTACAGGTAGAGAATATGGAAATGCATATTCTGAATTAAATGACCCAATAGATCAAAAAGAAAGATTTGAAGATCAAGTTAATAAGAAAAATTCAGGTGATGAAGAAGCCTGTGATATGGATTATGACTATATAAGAGCATTAGAGTATGGTATGCCACCAGCAGGTGGACTTGGAATAGGTATAGATAGACTTTGTATGTTACTTACAAATTCATCATCAATAAGAGACGTAATCTTATTCCCAACACTAAAAAAAGAAAAGAATTTTGATTAAATTATTTAAACTATTGTGTGTGCAATAGTTTTTTCTTTTAAAAAATATGAAATGTATTGTTTTTAAATTTTTATAACTCATTTTATTGAAAATCGCTCAAAAAAATGGTATAATTGAGCGAAAAGCGAAAGGAGTGAGCGAATGAAAACTTTTGATTATAAAAAATTAAAAACATTAAAATGGGATAACGAAATATTATCATTAATAGCAAAAATACATGAATAT
Organism: Oceanivirga salmonicida; assembly: GCF_001517915.1. Taxonomy (NCBI): domain Bacteria; kingdom Fusobacteriati; phylum Fusobacteriota; class Fusobacteriia; order Fusobacteriales; family Leptotrichiaceae; genus Oceanivirga; species Oceanivirga salmonicida. The sequence goes on from NZ_LOQI01000041.1 coordinate 11,314, forward strand.
AAAGGAAGACAAGAGCTATTTTTGAAAATAAAACCCAATATCTTAAATAAATTAGTTGAAATAGCAAAAATTCAAAGTATAGATGCTTCTAATAAAATTGAAGGAATTATTACTACAAATTCAAGAATGATAAAATTAGTACAAGAAAAAACAACACCTAGAAATAAAGATGAAGAAGAAATATTGGGCTATAGAGATGTTTTAAATACTATACATGAAAATTATAAATATATACCTATTAAATCATCGCTTATTTTACAATTACATAGGGATTTATACAAATATTCATCTAAATCAATAGGTGGAAAATTTAAAAATTCTCAAAATTATATTATAGAAACTTTAAATGATGGAACAGTTATTGAAAAATTTAAGCCATTAGAAGCATATGAAACTCCTGGAGCAATAGAAAGCATTTGTGAAAATATTAATATGATGATAAATGATGGAGAGATAGAATCATTAATTTTAATACCTATTTTTATACATGATTTTTTATGTATTCATCCATTTAATGATGGTAACGGTAGAATGTCAAGATTGCTTACAACATTATTATTATACAAAGAAGGTTACATTGTTGGTAAGTATATAAGTTTAGAAAATAAAATTGAAAAGACTAAATTTAATTATTATGATGCTTTAGAAAAAAGTGGTAAAAATTGGCATGATAGTAATGAAGACCTTACTCCATTTATAAAATATATATTAAGTATAATAATTTCTGCATATAGAGATTTTGAAAATAGAGTAGATTATGTTGATGAAAAAATACCGGCTCTAGAACAAGTTAGAAATGCATTTGATAATAATATAGGTAAGTTAACTAAACATGAAATTATGGAATTAACTCCACAAATAGGAAAAACCTCAGTAGAAAATTCATTGAGAAAATTAATTAAAGAAAACTATATTGTGAGATTTGGAAAAGGAAAAGCAACGTATTATATCAAAAAAAATTAAATATAATATGTATAATATTTAGAAAGGAGATGCATAATATAGTTACACTATAAATTGCAAAATGAAATGTTACATAAAGAAAGCTTAAAATTATTACTTAAATTATTTGTTTGTATATTATTATTCTTATTTGTTTTATTCATAGATTTTTGGAATTTTATTAAATTAATATTACTATTTACACTAATAATATTAATACTTACATTTATATATATAAATGTACACCCTGCATTTGGAGATAAACCAAATAAAGACAGTATGTTAAATATGAAAAAATCTCCTAATTTTGATGGAAATCATTTTACTAATATAGATATAACTAGTCTTAAATCAGGAGAAGATATTAGATTATTAGATAGAATTATTACTTTAAAAAGTATGTTTTTTCCACAAAAAGGTAAAAATCCCACAAAACCTATTAAAACAGTACCAATTAATGTTAAGGAAATAAAAAATGGAGAATTTGCATGGTTAGGACACTCTACTGTACTATTTAAAACTAATGATACAACTATTATTACAGACCCAGTATTCTACAATGCAGCACCAGTATTTTTTGCGGGTAAACCATTTGCAATGACTAATAAACCACAGATAAAAGATTTGCCACACATTGACATAGTCCTTATTTCTCATGACCACTATGACCATTTAGATTATTATGCTATTAAAGAAATGCATGAAAATGTAAGTAAATTTTATGTGCCATTAGGAGTTAAAGCACACTTACTTTATTGGGGTGTTGCAGATGAGAAAATAAGTGAATATGATTGGTATGATGAAGTTAAGTTTAATGATATAAGATTTGTATTTACACCAAGTCGTCATTTTAGTGGTAGAAACCTTGATGATATTAGATTAATGTTAATAGAAAAAGAATATACAGGGAGAACATTATGGGGTTCATGGGCAGTTATATCACCTAATTTAAAAGCATATTTTAGTGGAGATGGTGGCTATACTAATGAATTTTTAAAACTTGGTGAAATGTTTGATGGTTTTGATATAGCATTTATGGAAAATGGAGCGTATAATAAAGTGTGGTCAACTATTCATATGATGCCAGAAGAAACTGCAAAAGCCATTATTGATATTAAGACAAAAGTAGCATTACCGATACATTGGGGTAAATTTGATTTATCTAATCATAGATATAATGAACCACCTGAACGTATTATAAATGCCATAGATAAGCATAATGAAAAAGTTTCTGAGCAAGAACAAATAAAACTGGTATTGCCTAAAATAGGAGAAATTTTTAGTATAGATGAATTACCATATTCAAAATGGTGGGAAAATTAAAAAAGGAGCAACAATAATGGGAGAAGAATTTAAATTTTTAAAAGGTAAAATAAAAAAACATCCAACTAGAAATGTTAATTTAGAGTATTTAGAAAGAATAGATGCAGTGTGTGTAGCAGTATTTGATAATAGCATGGAATATATATATTTAGTTAAACAATATAGGGCTGGTAGTGATGATAATATGTTAGAAATAGTTGCAGGACTTATAGATGATGGTGAAAAACCATTAGATGCTATGTATAGAGAATTAGCAGAAGAAACTGGGTTTTATACTGATGATATAGAAAAAATGGTAAAAATGCCTAATTATCAATATGTAACACCTGGTTATTCAACTGAAAAACTATATTTTTATGCAGTTAGGTTAAAAAAAGATGCAGTAGCAAAAAAACAAAATTTAGATGATGGAGAAGATATTGAAGTAGTCAAAGTTAAGGTAGATGAAGTATTATCATCTACATATGATATGAAAACTAGTTTGGCTATTAAATATTTTAAAAATTTTGATTAAAATATATGACTTTAAGCATCAGAAAAATTAAATAACATAATTACAGATATATATTAGGAGATTACTGATAAAATATGAAAATGATGATTTATATAGTTTTAATTGTTATAATTTTAGTTATAATTTGGTTATATTTTAAAAAAAATAAGACAGAAAAATTAATTTTTTCAAAAAATCAATTTATATTAAATGATAAATATTTATATGATTTAAAAAATAATGAATTTGATTTAACTATAACTAAAATAGATTTAATGATTGATAAGAATTTAAAATATTCTGCATTAATTGATTTAAAATTAAGAATAGATAATAAATTTGAAATAAAAAATTTATATAATGGTTTAAAGATTTTAAAAAAATTGAAAGAATATAATAAAGAGAAATTTAATGAATTTATT
>NZ_LOQI01000042.1 GCF_001517915.1 Oceanivirga salmonicida
TAAAATGTACAACTGTTTTATATGAGAAAAAAATATACCAAAACTGCAGTATCACAAATAATTATATACATTTACCCAGATTAGTCGATATTGAAATTAATAAATTAAAATAAATCAAAAAAACTTTTTTTAGAATTTTCTCTAATAACGACAACAGTTACAGGCTTTTTAACAGTTTTTTAAGCCCATAAAAAATAAGCCTCAAATTTGAACGAATTTAACTTCAAGCATATTTTATGCCCCAAAAATTAATTTGACTCGTTTAAAGCGATTATTTAGTAAGGGGTAAAAGTACATTTATTTTTTATTATTTTTTTATATGTCCGATAATGTATCTTATGATTAAATTAATTTTTTTCCATTCCCTTCTATATTCGCATTCTGTTTTATGTAATTTTCTTTATAGCTCTATTCTGTTTTTTTGATTTATTTTAATTTATTAATTTCAATATCGACTAATCTGGGTAAATGTATATAATTATTTGTGATACTGCAGTTTTGGTATATTTTTTTCTCATATAAAACAGTTGTACATTTTAAGTTTATTTATAAAAATATTTATTTTTGTATCTATTTATTTTTTTAAAAAAATATAAATGTTAATCTAAAAAAAATATAAATATATTTTTGGATTTATAAAAATTGTTTTTGTTTTTTGGTTTAAAAATTTTGTGCGGGGCATATTTTTTTTGAGACATAATATTTCGGTTTCGATCTCTTTTTTATTTTTTTGTGGTTTAAGTTTTTGATCGTTTTATTCGTTCATAAGATGGAACGTTTTTTTCATTTATAAGTTATCGCTTTAAAAAAGCCTTTTGTTCAAAAATATCTCTGTTTATAATTTGTTGAATTTATCTAATTTTGTTCATTTTATTAATTAAAACAAATAAAATCAATGTACTTTCGAATTGTACAAAGTTATTAACTTTTGCACTTTTCAACAAAAAAATGTAAACCGTTAATTGATTTACATTTCATTTAATAATGTTGTCGGGTTTATAACTTTATACTTATTTGATAATTTCATTCCAAGTTCTGCTTGTTTATATACTGCTAATATTGTGGCATTTAGACTACTATAACCTTGTGCCTTATAACTTGCAATCATTCCTGTTAATGTATCACCCATGCCTGCATTTGCCATTTTACTGTTACCAATATTAATTATATAGTAATTTTTACCATCATATATTATATTATTTTTACCTTTTAATAATACAATGCCCTTAAAATGAGTTTTAAAGCGTTTAAGTGATTCAAAAGGTGATAATGTAAGGCTTTCTATGTTTTCACCCGTTAAACGGCTAAATTCTAGCATATGTGGGCTTATTATGCATTCTTTGTTTAGTAATTCTATCATTTCTTTGTTTTGGGCAATAATAGTTAATGCATCTGCATCAAGTACCAAATTCTTATCTATATATTTTAAGATTATTTCTTTTGTAATATTGTTAACCCCAAATGATGGTCCTATTGCATAAACATCACATTGAATGTCATTTTCTATTTTTTTGTTTATACATTCAGGATTATAAATTAAATTTCCATTTATAGTTGCAGCGTCCGATAATAAAAATGTATATCCTGCACCTGATCTAATACTTGCTTTTACACTTAATAATGCTGCTCCATTTTTGGCATATATACCTACTTTTCCAAAATCTCCTTTATTACTAAATACATTTTTCTTTATTAAAATGCTTTCAATATAGTCTTTATCTACTAAAAATTTATTAGATACATTTTTAAATAAGGTTGGATTTACCCCTATATTACATAGTTCAACTTCAATATCTTTATACAAAAGTTGTTCTTTATAACTTGATATCATTAAAACCTTATCAGTTTTTAGCATAGGACTTGGTAAATCAATAGAAATAATTTTAGAAAATTTTGATTTATTTCTATTAATATTTTCTATCAAACTTTTATACGGTTCACTAACTTCTCCTATTATTCCTACCCCAAATATTGCATCTATAAGTATATCAGATGGCTCTAAATCAGTTATAAATGGAATGCCTATATTTTTACATATTTTATAATGAATTGTCTTATTTTCAGGGCATATTATTTTAATTTTTTTATTTTTCATATGCAATAATCTTGCTAATGCTAATCCATCTCCACCATTATTACCATGACCAGCAATAATTAGAAAACTATTATTATTTTCTAAATCTAATTTTTCTAATATTGATCTCGCCGCATTTTCCATTAATATATTTTCAGGTATTTTATAATCATTAATTAATATATCATCTATTTGTTTAGATTCTTTATTATTTGTTATATTTATCATAATTTTTCACCTAATTCCAATAAATATTTTCGTATTTCATCTTTTAAATCTTTATGTCTTAATCCAAATTCAACTGTAGCTTTAAATATACCCATTTTATCTCCAGCATCATATCTTATTGCATCAAATTCATATGCATATAATTTATGATTATCTTTTAACATATTTAATATAGCATCAGTTAATTGTATTTCTCCATTCTTACCTGCTTTTATATCTCGTAAATAATCAAATATTTCAGGCTCTAAGATATATCTTCCTAATGCTGCATATTGACTTGGGGCTTCATCTATATCAGGTTTTTCAATAAAATTTTTAACATTTACTGTTTTATCATCTACTTTATTATCAATATCAATAATACCATATTTTGAAACATGATTTTTTGGAACTTTTTGAACTCCTAATATATTACCAGGTCCTATTTCATAATATTTATCAATTAATTGTTTGCATACTGGTTTACCTTCAGTATACATGATATCATCACCTAATAACACCAAAAACGGCTCATTCGCAACAAAACTCTCTGCTTTTGAAATTGCATGACCTAAGCCTAACGGCTTTTTTTGTCTAACATAATATATATTGGCCATATTAGATATTTTTATAACATCGTTTAATAAGTCAAATTTTTTTCTTTCTTCTAACATAGATTCTAATTCATATGATGAATCAAAATGATTTTCAATAGAATTTTTATTTCTACCTGTTATTATTAAAATTTCTCTAATTCCAGATTCTGTCAATTCTTCTATTAAGTATTGCAATGCTGGTTTATCTAGTATAGGTATCATCTCTTTTGGTTGTGCTTTACTTGCTGGTAAAACTCTTGTACCTAGACCTGCTGCGGGAATAATTGCTTTTCTAATCTTTTTCATATTTCCTCCCTATTCAAAAAATTTATTTCTCTTTATATTTATTATACCATTTTTTTTATGAATTATATCAACGATTCCTTTGTATTGTAAATCAGAATAACAATGTAGCATATCACAATTACCGTCATAATTTATTTTAATAGTTTGACCATTTTTTATTTTTATATATTCTTCACTATTTAATGTTATTTTATCAAGTATAATAGCATCTTCTACATTAATGATTTCAACATTTTTAGGATTTTTAAACTGTGCTATACTTTCTCTTAATAAGTACGACATAGTTGCAACAGTGCCTAATTTATATGCTATATCTCTGACTAGTGATCTAATATATGTTCCACTTGATACTTTTGTTCTAAAACTTATTTTGTTATCTTTTAATTCAATATCTTTTATATATTCAATTTTTACATTTCTTTTTGGTATAACTACATCAATGTTTTTTCTTGCTAAATTATATAATTTCCGACCATTAACCTTTATAGCAGAATATTTTGGCGGTATTTGTTCAATTTCGCCAACAAACTTTTCTAATATGCGACCGATAAGTCTAATATTTATATTTTTAGGTATAGAGGCTTTTTCAATAATTTCCCCTTCTAAATCAAGAGTATCTGTTTCAAAACCTAAAACCATTTCTACAAAATAAACTTTATCTTTTTTCATTAATAAATCTGATAATTTAGTTGCCTTATTGCTCATTGCTATCATTAAACCTTGTGCTAATGGATCAAGTGTTCCTGCATGACCAATTTTTTCAAAATTATATTCACTACCTATCTTTCGTATTTCTTTATATGAACTAATTCCGCTAGGTTTATTTATTAATATTATTTTACTATTTTTCATATCAACCTTTCAAAAAAGGCTAGTTTATTTTCACTAGCCTGTATTAAATATCTAAATCTATATCACTTTCTGATTGTCCTATTGGTAATTTCTTTCTCAATAAATCCATCACTTGCAATTTAACCGGTACTTCAATTATTGCTATTGTATTAGGATTTACTATTTTTTTGTATTCATTATCTTTAGTATCTAAAAATTTATCTAATTTAAATGCTATTGGATCTACATTAGGCTGCATTATTTCTAATTCTACTTCATCATCAATTATTACTTTATTTCTCATATATACTTTATATTTATTATCACCCATATCTTCTAATACATTAGCAACTAATTGATATGTTTGACTATATGATAAATTTGTATCATAATTTTGATCTAAATCACTTGTTTTTCCAAAAAAGAAACCTTGTGAATATAGTCTATGACTTATAGTTTGAAGTTCTAACATCCATTTTTCATTGTATTTATAATTTCCTTTATAATATGCATCTATTGCTTCTCTATATTGTTTAGTTACTGTTGAATTATAGTAAATACTTTTCATTCTACCTTCAATTTTAAGCGAATCTACTCCTGCTTCTATAATTTTGTCTATAAATTCTATTGTACATAAATCTTTTGCATTGAATATATATGTACCCTCATTATCTTCTAATATTTCATGTGCTCCTGTTGATTCATGATCTTCTGCCACTACTTTATACTTCCATCTACAATCTTGTGCACAGACACCCCTATTAGCGTCTCTATTGGTAAAGTAATTACTTAGTAAACATCTTCCAGAGTATGCCATACACATGGCACCATGTATAAATACTTCAATTTCTATGTCAGGCACTTTTTCTTTTATCTCTTTTATTTCTTTTAAGGTCATTTCTCTTGCTAAAATAACTCTTGTTGCACCTAGGTCTTTCCATGCTTTAACTGTCGCCCAATTTATACTATTAGCCTGTGTACTTATATGTATCTCCATATTAGGTGCATGTTCTTTTACTGTATGAAATACTCCTAAATCTGATACAATAACAGCATCAACATTAATTTCATCTAAATATTTAATAAATCTTGGCATGTAATCTATATCTTTATTATGAGCAAATATATTAAGAGTAACATATACTCTTTTTCCTAATTTATGTGCATACTCAACTGCTTCTTTTAATTCTTTATCTCTAAAATTAGCCGACATTCCTCTTAAATTAAAAGCTCCACCACCTATATAACATGCATCTGCACCAAAATGTATCGCTTCTTTTAATTTTTCCATATTACCTGCTGGTGATAATAATTCTACTTTGTTCAAATTTCCTCCTTAATATTTTGTATGTACGGATTTAAATCTTTGATATTTAAAGTTTATTGCTAGGTTTATAGTACCTGTTTCTCCGTTTCTATGTTTTCCAATAATTAATTCTGCTATTTCTTCATCTGCATTATATGTTTTATTATTATCATCTTTTTCCTCATCAGAATTATTGTTATATTTACTTTTTTCTAAATTCTTATAATATTGTTCTCTAAATAAAAACATTACTTGGTCAGCATCTTGTTCTATTGACCCTGATTCACGCAAGTCCGATAATAATGGTCGCTTGTCAGATCTAGACTCAACACCTCTTGATAATTGAGATAATGCTAATACTGGTATATCTAATTCTCTTGCTAAATTCTTTAAAGACCTTGATATTTCAGAAACTTCTTGTTCTCTACTACCATATTTAGATGAACTTGATGATATTAATTGTAAATAATCAATAACTAAAAAATCTAAATTATATTTTGTTTTAAATCTTCTAGCAATATTTCTAATTTCAAGCATACTAACTCCTGCTTTTTCAGATATAAATAAATCATAGTCTTTTATTTCATCTATTGCTTTATTTACCCTTGCTAAATCAGTGTCGTTTAATCTATTAGTTACTAATTTATTCATTTCAACATTTGCAACTGATGATAAAATTCTTGTTAATAATTGCTCATTACCCATTTCTAGTGAAAATATTAATACGGTTTTACCTTGTTTTGCAACATTAGTTGCTAAATTAAGAGCAAATGCAGTTTTACCCATAGCAGGTCTTGCTGCCAATATTAATAAATCCGATTTATTTAGTCCTCTTGTAATTCTATCATATTCTGTAAAATTAGTTTTAATAACATCTTTTTCATCTATTCCATTTTGCATATTATATAATCTTGTAAATTTTTTATCTGCTACATCTTTTATAGAAATAACTCCAACAGTATTTTCGTTTTCGTCAACTGCTAATATTTTTCTTTGAGCTATTTCCATTAAATCCTTATAATCATAGTGTTCTCTTTTAATTTCATCTTGTATTTCCAAACAGGCATGATTTAACTTAGACTGTATAGATTTATTTTTTAATATATTTATATATGTTTCAATATCAATAACTAATGGAGCATTACTAATTAAGGAAGTAATTTTATTACGACCTCCTAATTCTTCTAATATACCTCTTGATCTTAATGTATCTTCTAATACTAATATATCAAATTCTCCATATTCTCCTGATAAATATTGCATTGCATCATATAACTTTGCATATCTTGAAATTGAAAAATCATCCATTCTTAGTTTATTATTTACTTCTGAAACAAGTTCTGGATTAGATATTAAAATACCCAATACTATTTCTTCTATTTCTAATCTTGTTTGATTATTTTCTTCCATTATAACCCCTTGACATCAACATTTAATTTAGCAATAACATCTTTATGTATTTTAATTTCTAATATATGTAAACCTAAATCTTTAATTCTAGCATCTCCTGATAAAGTTTTCTTATCTAAATTTATATTTAACTGTTCCTTTACTGTTGCAATTATTTCTTTTGGACCTATTGAACCAAATACTTTACCATTTTCTCCTGCTTTAACAGATAATGTTATACTTTTACCATCTATTTCATCTTTTAATTTATTTGCTGCCATTAAATCTTTTTTTACATTATTTAAAAGTTTAGCTTTTTTTTGTTCTAATTTATTTAAATTTTCTGGTGTTGCAGATACTGCTTTTTTTTGTGGGAATAAAAAATTATTAGCATATCCATCTTTTACAAGAACTATCTCATCTTTCTTTCCTATTCCTTTGACATTATCTAATAAAATTACTTTTATTTTCATAATTAAATCCTTTCCGCTTCTAATCTTTTTTTAGTACACATATTGATTTTATTGACTTTCAATATATTCAATTTTCTTAAATGTGTACCATTTTTAAGCCTTTTTATATTTTTTAGTACCTTTTTAGAACTTTTTTACCTACTATTTTAATAAGTTAAATCTTGGGCCTAGTTCTCATTTTATGTACTATTTAATTTATTATACACTATTTTTTATTTTTTTTACACCTACATTTACCAACATTTTTAATTTAATTTATGAAAACGGTTTCATAAAATATCTCTCCTATTTCCTAAAACAACTTTTTGAAAATCTAGTCAAAAATAGTTGTTTTGCTCTAATTCTATCAAAATTTATCTCTAAAAATACCCCATTATTACGTAAAAAAATGTAATAATCAAAGGTTTTGTAATAAAAATGTAAACCCTCAACCCCTTTATTTATAGGCTCTATATCTACTATATATCTATATATTACTCTTATTACATAAAAAATATAATATTATAATATATTAAAATAGTTGTTTGTTGTTTATCATCTAGTTTATAGAGAAAAGATTTTAGGCCCTATTTTTTTGTAAACATGTAATAATCTCTATAACCCTTGATACTATTGAGTTTGCTACATTCTTGATTTTCACCCCTTACATTTTGAAAAAGGTAATACATATAAATCAAGGGGTTTATACATGCGAATTTTGAGAATTTCTCGAGAATTAACAGGGGGTGCGGTCCGACAGGTTGGTTTGGCTCAGTTTTATCACTACCCCCACCTTATTTAATCAATACTAGGTAAAATCAACGAACGGTAATATCCGTTGGCTAAAATAAAGGGACTGTATCTATAAATATCTACATTTTTAATAATGTTTTCAAACACAGTTCATTATTTCGCGTTTTAAGGCTCAAAAATAGATAAAGCCTATACATTACACCTTTTTTTAATTTTCGTTAAAATTTACCCTATAAAAATAACTCATATTAGGTTATAATTAGACATATAACTATTGAAATGGAGTTGATAAGATATGATAAAGTTCAAAACTGAAATAGACAAGGGTAATAAATATATTAAAGGTCTATTTTGTTATTTAATTATTCACTATGATTATTATTGTGATGAATATCAAAATGTACAAAATGAGATAAAAAATATTGATTTATTAGTCAATGGATATAAAAGCCCGACTAATATTACTAATGATAGGGTAATGGGTGGTAAAAGGCCCTTGAATAGTTTAGAGATTAAAGAAAATAAATTAAAAGCATTATATAAACAAAAAGACCAACTATTTGATTTAATTAATTTAATAGATGATACAGTTAATTCAACATGTTTTAGAATCAGTAAGGACGGTATCAAGCGTCTCGGAGAGCCAAAAATAAGAAAAAATACCGAAGTATTAAACACTTTACTAAACAATTACCCGTACAATAAACATTTAGCATAATAGAAACATAAAAAGGGTCTCATATCTAGGCCCTTTTTTTCGTGTTATATGTTAAACCGTCCTCCAGGTTTCTCCTAAATACCTAAACACATTGAGTTAAAAAAACTGTATAATGCTTTTAGTTCGGCCACAATTTCTTTTTTTTTCGCCCTAAATTCTGGAAGCCTGCCTCTTAAATTCATTTCGGCCATTGTTTCAGTGGTGCTTTTATTTTGAAAATAAAATAAATCTATCAATTTATAATTTCTATCATCTAACATTACTATTGATAATGGTTTATCTAACTTATACAATTCAACTTGAGTATTACCCATTTTATTAATTAAATAGCCTAGTTTTTCTTTAAGTTCATCTACATTTTCATTTGGGTTATCTTTAATTATTTGGCTTATTCTCTTGTCTAACTCTAATATCTCGTGTTCTAATATCTCAATTTTTTTCTTATTTTTAGGGTAATTATATAATAGAACCTCCATTTCAACCATTGTTAATATACATGCTTCTTTCCTTTCCCACTCAAAAAAATCACCTAATAATTTTTCTATTACCTCCTCTGGTCTTCCAGTAGGTTTTTTTGCTTTCTTAACCCACTCTCTCCACCTTTTTGCTCGTTCCTCTGCTTTTATATTTTCCATTAAAATATCTCTCATCGTTCCCCCTTTCTATTCCTCAATTCTATCAAAATTTATCTCTAAAAATACCCTAAAGTTACACTTTTTTATATAACTTTTACCCTAAAATGAAACCCAAATGTAACCGTGAAAATCTACTCTAACCCTTGATAATATTAAGGTTTCTACACTCTCATAAAATAGGGTACATTTTGAAAATAGTAACTTACTCTACATTTAACTACTTAACAACTTTTATGCTATCTCGTTTGCCCTTGTATTCATTAGGTGAAATTAACTCGGCCGAGATTTCGGCTCAATTAATTTATATGATATTGATATCATTAGCGAAGCCAAATGTGGCTTGATTAAAAGTTGTTGATATTATTAGAAAACCCAGATTTGAGGTCTCTAAATTTTATATTGATTTTTAATAATCAATATGTTAGCATATATTTAAGGTGGGGTATCAAACCCCTTACCTTAGAATAAGTTTCTAATTATAGCAATTATCATTAAGGTATAGTAGATAGTTGCTATTTTTATACAAAAGGGGCCTAATATAAGGCCCTATTTTATCTTATTCATTGTATTCAGTATATTCTATATTTTCATAAGCATGCTCTATTAACATTGTTGCTATTCTAGTTCTACTTAACCCAGTTCTTTGTCTTATTTCCTCAATCTTATTATAAGCACTAGCATATAATCGTACTACCTCGGTTTTTCTTTCGCTCTTAGTTGTTAGTACTTTAATTTTCAAACCCATTTGTTTGCCCTCCCATCTTTTATTTTGCTTTTTATGGTTCTATAATGTATAATTATACTATAGACAGTAAAAACTAGATAACGGGTGTGCTAATTCCTATTACTTGGTAAAAATATTTTAAAGTTGTTTTACCTTGTATATCTAAATTTTTGCCGTCTTTTTTCATTTTCTCATTTGCTAGTTTGATTTTCTTATATGCCGTTGTTCTACTACAACTTAAAAAGTCCATTACATAATCATACCCTATTACTCTATCTTTCATTGTAACACCCACCTAAGCACTCTTTAACAATAATTCATTGTCTATTGCTAATAATAATTTAATTTCCTTGATTAATTCTTTTAAGTTTTGTGCCTTACTCAATATAACTAATCTTTTTGCCACCATATTTTTTAATTCTATTAATTCACTTAAATCTAATTTTTCAATATTCATTGTTAATCGCTCCTATCCTATTTTAAATATTTTTACCTAGAAAATACTTTTCCATTTCGTTTATTACCTCAATATCAACACCTTTAGACTGTAAGTATAAACATATTTGTTTTGTAGTATCAATTTCAGTCAATATTTTAAATGCCATACTATCACTCGTATCATCACATACCGTTCTATTAGTTGCCATTGCTTCGTAGTGTTCTAATAACTCATGTAGTTCGTCAGTTAAGATATTTGTTGAATTAAATCTATTATAATGTAGTATTTTTATAGTCTCTTGTTTTAAATTCTTTTCTACTAACCTGCTTGTTATTTTGATAATACCATTATTTCTATTATCATCATCTATATAATTTGTATGTATATTACTTATACCACCATTATAGTTTGGATCTATTTCAAGGTTCGCATTTAAATGTGCCTCTAACTCCCCATAAGTTTGTGATTTTAACTCTTTTTTTATATTCATTTTATTTTCCCCTATTCTTTTTTATAATTTAATCAATCTTGGCTAATTATTCGGCTTATCCTAGGTATAAAATATAGTTTAGCCATACTTTGATACCTTTTTTTAATTTAGGCCCTTAAAAAGCCTATTTATAATCTAAATCTAAAAATAATATATTGCTTAAATTAATACCTATCATTGTAAAGGTGATTACTGTTGATACTATAATTAATTCATTATTTGGGGCCTTTGTATTAATCTTATATAACATATAAAGCATAGACCCTAATATATACCCTAATTCAGTATATTTAATAAATTTACCCATATTTAATTGCTCCTATTCATTAATTTGTTATACTCGTCAATAGTAAGTACTTTTAAATTGTTTTGACTTGCTATAATTTCACATAGTCCTATATCATCTATCATACTAGTATATTGATTACCTTGTGTACTTAACAACTCTTGTTTTATCAACTTACCTTTTTTGATAAGTTTGTTATATAGTGGTCTATGTTTTATATTTCTACTTAATTCATTTTTAGGTTTATTATAAAACTCACTCAATATATCATTAAATACAAACATTTTACCCTTATTAGTCTTTACTGCTCTTATTAGGCTTGTATCTTTACCATATGCTATCTTAATATCTTGTCTTAAATCTCTTATTGTATTCATCTATTTCACCCCCCTTTCATATCAAAAATAATTTAATCATTAAACCCTACTTATCATAAGAAAATATATTTTCCATTTCTTTACTTGTTAAATCTAAAATATTATTTATTTTGACTAATTCTCTTATGATAAATTCACACTCACCATTTATTTTTTGATTTAGAATTTCAACACTGATATTTAATTCATTAGCCATATATTCTAATGATAAATTTTTTGATTTTATTTTTTCTTTCAATAGTTCACTATTAATCATTTTTACCACCTTTCATTACTCGTTACCTAAATAAACATATCCGGGTTTAGATTATAAGTATCACATAATATTTTTATATCATCTAGGCTAAATCTATAACCGTTAGACTTATTTATCTTACTTGATACCGTATTAACTGTATTATTCAATAGTTCGGCAATATCTTTTTGCTTTATATTGTTTTCTACTAAAAATACTTTAAATTTTGTATAACCTTTCATCTCTATCATCTCCTTTGTTTTTCATAAAATTTCTATACTCTAATTGTTGTATCATAGATTTTCTATGTTATATATTATTATAATATCATAGATTTTCTATAAAATCAAGTTTTTTTTAAAATAATTTTACTTTTTTTCATAGATATGTTATTATTTAATAAAAAGTAGGTGGTAAATATGGTAAATGTAGGTTTGAATTTAAAAATATTAAGAATAAAAAAAGGTCTAACATTAGAGGAATTAGCAGAGGAATTTAGAAAAATAGGGTATAAATCTTGTACTAACCCTCTAATATCTAATTGGGAGAATAACAAAAATAAAATATCTAAAAAATATTTAAAGGCTTACAGTGATTATTTTGATATTCATGTAGATGATATTACTGATTATAATTTTGGTAGTGTGTCTTATGATAATGAGTATTCTACTAATTTTAGTACTGATTTTTTATCATTAGGACACAATGATAAAGTGGAATTGGTTTTATCATTAAAAGAGGAGATAAAAGACTTTAAGATTAAGAATAAAAAAAGAATTGACCGTATCAAAAATGAGGAGGCCCTAGTAGATTTATCGTTAGAGATAGAGCAAGCCAACAAAGATATTGAATATCTTAATAATGAAATAAATGGTATAGATGATAGTGTTCTAATTGAATTAGCACAATACTACAAAATAATACCACAATTTAATTTTACTTTTAGAATTTCAAATGATAAAGATATACTACAACTAGAAAAAGACATAATAAACCTATTGACTGAATTAGATGATATAAATGAGATAGTAGAAATAAAACAACTTATACAATTCAAACTAGATAAAAAGAATAAAAAATAAACATTTAGGAGAAAATAAAATGCTTAGACTTTTTAATGAGAAAAAAATAAATCAAACTTTGAAAATGTTGAAAAATGATGAAAGCCAAATGCTTTCATTTTTAAATCATATACCTAATTACTATAAAAATGATGATTTATATAATAAATGGGTCTATTTATTAAAAAAATTAAGAAATAAAAAACCATTAGAAAAAGATAGATTTAGTAAAATAAGACCATTACATAACGAATTGATAGATATCAATAATGAAAAAAAGGGGGCCTAATGTATGGCAAGTTATAAAAAACTAGATAACGGTAAGTGGCAAGTATCTTTTTACTGTAAAGATTATCTAGGTAATAATAAGAAATATAAAAAGACTGGCTTTGATACTAAGAAAATGGCAAAAGAATATGCGGATAATTTCATTGCTAAAAATAATGGTACTAGCAATATATTACTTACCGACTTATTCAAGGAGTTTTTAGAAAATAAAAAACCTAGTATAAGAGAAAATACAATAAATTCATATAACAATACATATAAAACTATATCAACATATTTTAAGGGCCTAAGTGTTAATGAGATAACTAAAAAACACCTTTTAGACTTTTTTAACTTATTCATTGATAAAAAAGCAACTCAAAAAATATTAAAGATACACCTTAATTTAGCATTTAATTATGCTACTAACTATTATAATCTTAAAGTTAACCCTTTAAAAAATTTCAATATGATAACTAAACAGACAATAAAAAAAGAAAAAGAGATATTGACCCTTGATGAATTTAAAATATTTTATGAAAAATTGAAACAATTCTCTAAATTAAAAACAAGGGTTTATTTTTTATTGTTGTATTTTACTGGTGCTAGGTGTGGAGAGATATCTGGTCTTACCCTAAATGATATTGATCTAAAAAAAAGTACAATATTTATAAATAAAACCCGTATAAGTCTAAATAAATGTAACAGTCCAAAAAATAATAATAGTATTAGATATGTACCATTACCAAAATATTGTATAGATGAATTAAAAAAATATATTGATACACTACCAGATATACCAGGTTTATTTTTATTCTCCCCTAAAACTGTATATACTTGTCTAATGACATATTATAGGAATAAAGGAATACTAAAAAAAGGTATATCATTACACAGTTTTAGACACTCTCATGCTTCATATTTAATAAATAAAAATATTGATATAGCAAGTATTAGTAAAAGATTAGGACATAAAAACCCTAAGATAACACTTGATACATACAGTCATTTTTATAAACAAAAGCAAGACAAAGTATTAGAATTATTAGAAAATATAGATATTTAAAACAAAAAAAGGTATATTGAGTACCTTTTTTTAATAGAACTTTTTTAGAACTTTTATATATAATCAGATTTATAAAACCTTTAAATTAAAAGGCTACATATAGTCGTTAAATCCTTTCTGCTTCGAACAAGCTTATTACATTATTTATAAATTTATCTTTATTATTCATAATTTCATCTAAAATTACTATTCTATATCTTAATTTTACAAAATTAAATATTTCTTCTTCTATTTCACG
>NZ_LOQI01000043.1 GCF_001517915.1 Oceanivirga salmonicida
TTTAAATAAAATGATACTAATCTATTTTTATAATATATAGGTATAGGGTCATATGGATAAAATAATTTAACTTCTCTTATAATACAACTTATTTCATTTATATCCATTTCTTTTTTTGAAAAAAATGTTTTTACAGTTAATATATTATTGGCCATGCTTACATAATTAAAACTAAGTTTAAAAAGAACTATACTTAAAATTGTATAAAAAATTATAAAGCTCATTAAGTATAAATTAAATTTAAAATCCATTAAAAATAAAAATATAAAAGTAAAGAACATAAATAATGGAAGTAATAGTATTACTAAAGTTCTATATACAATGTTTGGGTAAAAATAGTAATCTTTTTCTATTCTTTTAGCTAAATCAAAACCTAACATTTTTATATTATATCTATACATTTATTTCTCCCAAATATTTATTATTTTAATTTAATGTTACCATAATTTTTATTCTTTTGATATATTATTTTAAAAATAATTATAAAAATAATTAAAAAGACAAAAAATATTAATCTGTAATTAGAATAATTATAATAATATTTTGTTTTTACTTGTAATAATTTTGTATGTTTTGGAATAATAAGTTTTTTATCTTTTATTAAATTATATATAAATTCACTATCTATATCTTTATTAGTTAATAAAGTATTTAAAACTTGTTTATCTTTTATTTCATAGATTGTACTTTTAAAAAATTGTGTTTCTCCTAAATTATCAAAATAATAAGCGTTTTCTCCATATTTCCAAATAAATCCATAATTGTTAATATCTTTTAATTTTTCCCATTTATTATTTTTATCTAAATTATCCAAACTATTAATATAGGTATAAGTTTTTTTAGAACTTGGTATACCATTTCTATCTTTAGAAACTATTTCATCTACATCAATATATAAAGTTTCATTCCCATTTGAAAATACTAATGGGACAATCTCTTTGAAATTTTTATTTAAAAATGGATTATTTCCTGCTCTTTGTATTTCTTTTTTATAATTATTATAAAAATAAATTCCATTTTCACTTAACCATAATGTATGATTAATATGATTTCCATTTTTACTTATTAATTTATACGGTTCATTATTTTTATCAAATAAAATGTCATTAACATATACTATCCCATGTTTAAAATCATGTAAATAATTCATACTATTTTGCATTTTTACTCTAACACTATAAACATTTTCATTATAAATTATGTCTAATTTCTTATTTTCATAATATACATTTTTACCATCTGTAAAATAGACTTCACTTTCTCTTTTATCATTATTATGTAATAATTCTATTGCTCTAAAATTTTCAGCTTTTGCTTCTGGTATTAATTTACCTTTGTAATATATTTTATTTCCATCTGTTGCTATATTAAATATATTGGAGTAATAATTTGTTTTACTTATTGGTAATATTTTCAATTCATAAGTCATTCTATCACAATAAAATGTAACTTCACTATCAGTATAGTAGTTATTATTTAAAGGCTTCAATATTTTAGGATTCATATTATCAATTATTGTTCCCACAATACACATTATTTTTATCTATGGCTATGTGTTTATCATAATATTCATCATTAATAGCACGAAAAGTTTTAATATCAGCATTAGCTAATAAATATTTATCTTCACTACCGTTAACATAAATACTTCCATTACTTTCATAAAATTGCCCAAATAATTCTTTATATTCTTTATTATGAGAATTTTTAGTAGTAAATAACACTATAAAGCAAGTAAATATTAATATAATTAAAATTATACCATACTTTATTTTTTTCATAGTTACTCCTATTTATACATAATTATTTAGATAATAAGCACACAGTTTCTACATGGTTAGTTTATTACAAAAGTATACACTTATTGATTTTATTGACTTTCAATGTACTTAATTTCCCTAAATATGTGCCATTTTTAAGCCTTTTTATACTTTTTAGTATTTTTTTAGAATCTTTTTAATCTAATATTTCTATTTTTTCTATTTCTGATTGTCCTACCATAAAAATTTCAACATCTAAACTATTTTCTTCTTCTTCACTTTCAGCTTCAAAATATTCAAATGCTAATAAATTTTCATAAAAATTTCCATTTGTTAATATTAAATTTATATAATGCCCTTCAGCATTTATCATTTCTTCTCTTGTAATCATTTTATTTCACCTTTCTAGGAACTATATGTATATCTTTTTTAGTACCTTATTACCATATAAAACCTTTAAAAGCCTTTATTTATTTAGATAATAAGCACACAGTTTCTACATGATTTGTGAAAGAGAACATATCCACTATTCCTGCTCTTTTAACTCTATAACCATAATTTTCAAAATCTTTTAAATCTTTTAATAAAGTTACTGGGTTACATGAAACATAAACTATAGTTTCAACATTATACTTAATAAGTTTATCTATAGTCTTAGTTAAAACTCCCATCCTTGGTGGGTCTAAAACTAGTATATTGGGTTTCTCATTTAACATATCTAACTTTTCAAATACATCACCTGCTATAAATTCAATATTTTCTATATTATTTAATTTAGCATTTTCTTTTGCTTTTTTTACTGCTTCTTCTACTATTTCTATTGCATATACTTTATTAAACTTTTTTGATATTATCTGAGCAATAGTTCCTGTACCACTAAATAAATCAAATACTACATTTTCATTTATATTATCTAAATAATCTAGCACCTTACCATATAATTTACTTACAGTTTTTGAATTAGTTTGAAAAAAACTATATGGACTAATATTAAAATCTAAGTCAAATATTCTCTCTGTAATATCACGCTTACCATATAATATAGTTTCTTTTTCACTATCAACACTATCAGATAATTTATCATTTACTGTATGCAATATTCCACTTATCTTATATTCTCCTAAATCAAGTTCAAGTAATTTTTTAGTATACTCATCTAACATTTTATTTTCAGTTTCTTTTTCAATTTGTGAAGTTGTTATTATGTTTACTAGAACTTGTTTATTAAATTCAGATTTTCTTAAAACCAAATATCTAAAATAACCTATTTTTGTTATTTTATGATAAAAAGTATGATTAGTTTTAGAGAAAAAATCATCAGAGAATTTATATATTATATTAAATTCTTCTCCCATTAAGTTATTATCATATACTCTAACTATATCATGAAAACTATTTTGTTTATGAAGTCCTAAAACCATTGGTCCATCTTTTATTTCATTCCCAAAACTAAATTCCATTTTATTTCTATAATTTAATTTACACACATTTTCAATTGGTTTATCATATATGTATTCATAACTTATTGCATTATCAAGTAATTCTTTTATCATATTATCTTTTAATTCTAATTGTTCATCATAAGTATAATATTGATAATTACAACCGCCACATTGTTCTTTTAATTTGTTAGTATATATGGCATTTTTTCTATTAGCATAATCTACTATTTCACATTTTATTAATTCTATTTTTCTTTTTCTAGTTTTAGATACTATACCTTCAACTATTTGGTCTTTGGCAGCATTTATATTTACATAAACTTTCTCATCATCTACATAACCAAAACTTTTACCCCTAATATTTATACCACTTATTTTAACCTTTATTATCTCGCCTTTTTTCACTATACAACCCCTTAATATATTCTGTTTTTTCTTTATCTTTATACACAAATATTGGCTCTAAAATATGTAACTCACTTGTTTTAATCTTTATACTATCAAGTAAACATATTAAAGCCTCTTTATTTTCTTTTGTATATACTAATTTCATATGTTTTGCACTTAATCCATATTTTCTTAGATGAACTAATACTTCTGGTATTCTATTTACTCTAAAAACCAAATACAAATGACCTGAATTTTTTAATAATCTTGCAGATATCTTTATAGTTTCTTCTAAACTTAAAGTATTTTCATGTCTAGCATTTAATATATCTGATTTTTGCTTCATTTGTTTAGGATTATCATTATATTTAAAATATGGTGGATTAGAAATAACCATATCATATACTTGCATCTCATCTTTTCTATATTCTTTTATATCACAATTTATTAAATTGATATTTCCTATATTATTTTCTTTAATATTTTTAAGAGCCACATTATGTGATTTATCTAATATTTCAACCGCATCTATATTTAATACTTCTCTACTTGATATAACTTTATTAGATATTAGCATAGATAATACTGCATTACCTGAACCTATTTCAAGTACATTTTTAGTTTTTCTATTTATTTTAACAAAATCTGCTAATAATACAGTATCTAATGTAAATGATTGTAAATCTATATCTTGATATATTTTTAAGCCTTGTATTTTAGTAATTCTCTCCATATTCCCTCTTTTAATTTTATTATATCGTTTTTTCATTTATATTTTAACATATTTTTAAAATTTATCATACCTATTGTCTATATTAATAAAATTAAAAATTATTGATATTGTAAAAAAAAAGAAAATATTATATAATAGTAATACAAAGTAATACCGTTATAAAGGAGAGTGATTTTTAATGAGTATGTCAACAGTAAGTTTTAAAATTGATGAAGATGAATTAAAAATTTTAAAGGAATACCTTGATATTAAAAAAATTAGTTTATCAAATTTTGTAAGAGAATTAATTCAAGATAAATTAGATGATGAAATAAGCCCTGAAGAAGAAAAAAGAATATTAAAAATATGGAATGAAAGTAAAAAAGAAAAAGGCAGAAATTTTTTAGATTTTTTAGAAGAAGAAAGGGCTAATAATGAAACAATTTAAAGTTATAATATTGCCCAAGGCTGAAAAACAATTGAAAAAATTAGATAAAACCATATATAGAATTATTGTTAATTATATTTTAAAAAATTTAATTGATACAAGTAATCCAAGACAAAATGGAAAAGCATTAAAAGGAAAACTTAATGGCTTATGGAGATATAGAGTAGGAGATTACAGAATACTAGCAGAAATAGAAGATAATGAATTAATTATATTGTTAATTGAAATAGCACATAGAAAAAACATATGTAATTCTTAGTTAATTTAAGGAGACCAACTATGATTAGATCTTTTACTGATAAAGAAATAGAATTTTTAAAGTCTAGAAATTTAAACTATAAAATAACTAATGAAGATGATGTTTCGGATTTAGATATAGAATTGGGTGAGTTACTTGATAAAGAAGAATTTAATAAAAAACAACATGATAATCAATTATTAGACATGATTTATACAATTTTATATAATATAGATGAAACACCAGAAAAATACAGGACTAGAAATGTTATAATTTAAAAACCAATAAAATCAATGTCTTTAATCATATTGCTAATATTGGCAAAATGATACAAGCCCCTAAAAATGTTGGAAAAATAAACTTCATTAAGATTAAAAAAATAATTAATTTATACTTGTAAAATATCATATAAATTATTTGACAATTTAACAAAAATAGGGTATCATATTATCGATATCAAACCCCATGCAGTACCTTAAATGGTACAAGGTTAAGACCTACGCATGGCTTTTTTATTCATAGGAGGAAAATATGAAAACAAAAGAAAATGAATTTAAAACTTTTAAAGAACAAGTTCAACTTTTTAAAAAAAGAGGAATGATAATTAAAGATGAAGATAAAGCAGAAGAAACTCTAAAATTTATAAATTATTATAAAATTAAAGAATGTTCTTTACCATTTCTAAAAGACAATAAATACAATAGTGAAATAACATTTGAAGAAATATTAATAAGGTTTTACGAAAATAAAAATTTAAGAATTGATCTATTAAGATTAACAGAAAAGGTAGAACTTTCACTAAAAACAAAAGTTTCTTATATATTAGGACAAAATTTAGGTGCATATGGTTATTTAAAATTTAGTAACTGGATTGATAAAAATGAATACTGCAAACATTATGTAAGACATAAAGAAAAAGAATTTAAAATTAGAGCAACAAAAAATCTATATAGAAGCAAAAATCAACTAATTAACCAATATAACAAATTAGAAGATATTCCTGTATGGCTATTAATGGACATTTTGACATTTGGTGAAATCTTAGATTTATATAAATTAATGAATGAAAAATATAAAAAGAAAATAGCAGGAGAACATAATTTAAAAGTAATTGAATACTTATCTTGGTTAGAAAATATCAATTTAATGAGAAATTTATCAGCCCATAATTCAAGTATAGTTGATATAAAATTCAAATCTAAACCTAAAAGTTTACCTGAATTTAAAAACAAATTATACTTTGTTACTGATAAAAAAACAAAAGAGTTAAAACCTACAAATAGAATTGCTATTTCAATAATTTTATTAGAATATTTAATTTTTTCTATTAATCCTAATTATAAAGGTGGTGCTATAAAAAAAAGATTAAAAAAATTATGTAGAAATAAAACTGATATTGATGCGCAAAAATTAGGATTTAGAAATTTTGAAGTTGTAGAAAATTTAAAGATATAAGAATTTATATAACAGTAATTGATAAATATCTTTTATTACAAAATAAGGCAAAATTAATTTTTACCTTATTTTTAATTATTTTATTTTTAAAACTATTTTGGAACTTTTTGATTATATATAAAGCAAACCTTTTACATTATAAGATTTTAATCTAACTTACTCCCATATCAAAGGCATAACCATTATATTTGCCACTTCTATCGTTAATACTTTTTAATATTTTAATAACTTCATCATAGGTCTCAAAAGTAAAATCTAATCTTAATTCATCTAAACCTAACTGCTCTAACAAATCAAGTTTAGGTATTAAATTCATTGGTTTATATAAGTATAACTCTACATTATTTAATTTGTTTTTCTTTAAAATATATCTATCATAAAACTCGCCTTGTATTTCCATATAGTCTTTATCAATCAAGGGGTGTTCTATATACATTGATTTTAAATGCCCATAAATTACTAATCCCTTTTTATTACTCTCTGTAGTTAAATGTCTTATTTGCTTATAACTTAATTCTGGCGATAAAAATATAGTATCTATATTATTAAATTTAGAAAATGTATCTACACTATAATTATTAAATATATTAAAATTCCAATTTACAGATTGTTTAATATTCTTATTTTGCCCATCTAATAACTGCTTAAAATTATATGCTAAGTTAGTAATTTTTATATTCTTATTATCAAAATTCTTTTGCTTTGAAATATCAAAAGAAGCCTCATATATTTTTTCTATACCAAAATCTAAACATGCTCTTTTTTGCTCATCAGTTTCAACTAATGCCGAAAATATATATGGCTTAATTATAGGTTTTTTAGGGTATTCATTATACTTAACTTCAACCTTTTCATTTTTATAATTTTTAATTATATTTTCATACAATTTATCTATTACTTCTCTTTTTAATTTTTTTAAATCACTAAATGATACAAAAGAAATTTTATCATATTCTATATCAGCCTTTTTTAAATTAAAACTTGTATTTCCTAATTCTGAAATTTTAGAATAAAGAATTTGTTCATCTATGTTCTTTTTACTATCTTCTGTTATCACATTACCATATGCTACACCTTTTATATCTTTATAAGTATACTCTAAACTTAATTTTTGTCCTTTTATAGCAACTAGTTTTGCTTCTATATCAAGATATCTATTAGTAATTTTTATTTTATTATCTATACTGTCATTTAAAGATTTAGAATAATTTTTGTAAATATATTTTGTATTTTTTGGAATATTAAGTTCTATTATATCACCTTTTTCTGCCATAGGAACTTTTTTACCATTTTTCATTATTTTATTTACAAATATTCCTTCTATGGTTTCAAAATTTTCATTTACAAACTGTATACCATCTCCATTTTCTAATAAATCCAATAACTTTATAGTATTATTTTTAACACTCCCAATTAAATAACCAAAATTAGATGGATAATTAGTATTCATTAATTTATTATCAAGATAAAAATATCCCTTAGAATATCCTCTATTAAATAACTTATAACTCATGCTTTCATGTTCAATATTTTTTAGAATATCTGAATAATATGAAACTGTTTCAAAAACATAATTAGGATTTTTCTTTCTACCTTCGACTTTTATCGAATTTATTCCAATTTCTTTTAATTTTTCTATTTCTTTGGCTTCTAAAAGTTGATCATTAGGAGATAATGTATAGCATAACTTCCCATCATCTTGTTTAAATTTCTTACGACAAGTATAAGCACACATTCCCCTATTTCCACTTCTACCACCTATAAAACTACTTACATAGCAATTTCCAGAATAGGCTATACACATAGAACCTGATACAAATACTTCTAATTCTATATCAGTATTTTCTCTTATAGTTTTTATTTCATCAAAACTTAATTCTCTTGCTAAAACTACTCTTTTTAAGCCTAAACTTTTCATATAATTGGCTTCAACATAATTTGAAACTGTCATTTGTGTACTTCCATGTAAAGTTAAATTAGGAAAGTTTTTTCTTAAAACGCTTATCATACCTAAATCTTGTACTATTACTGCATCTATACCATGTTCATATATAGGCATAAAAGCATTTATAGCATTTTTTAATTCTATGTCTTTCATTACTGTATTTAAAGTTAATAAGCACTTAACTCCTCTTACATGTGCATAATCAATACCTGCAAATAAGTCATCATAACCTAAATTATCATTATTTCTCCTAGCACCAAAACCTTTAAGTCCTAAATATACTTCATTAGCACCTGCTTTAATAGCAGCCTCTAATTTTTCATAATTACCAGCAGGTCCTACTATATTCATATTATCACTCTTTCATTATTTATTATATATACATTATATCAAACATTGATACAAAAAAAAAGCACCTTAGTGCATAATGGTGCCGCTTGTCGGATTCGAACCAACCACCTACTGATTACAAGTCAGTTGCTCTACCAAATGAGCTAAAGCGGCTTAACAAAATAATTATATATTTTTTTTATTTTCTTGTCAAGAATTTAATATATATTTTACAAAAAAAAAATAATATTCAATCTTTTTAGTATCAAATATTATTCTCTCTAAATTATATCCTAAAGCATCCTACCGTGAACATTCCAGCCTTTTTCTTTCGCAAGTTTAACAGCTTTCATTCTTCTATAACCTACGGCATGATCACTTCTAAAATTAATGAATTTTAACCATATATCTTCTTCGTGCTTTTCTATAGTATTAAAATATTCTTCAATATCAACATGTTTTCCTAAATTTTTACCAGCAAATAGATAAATCATACTCATAGAACCTTCTGAAGCATAGTATAATGCTACTCTATCAGCAGTATATTCCTGTGCCCTTGTTAATGATTTATTCAAAAAAAGCAATGTCATAATAGGAGCAACTATTAATCTTTTCAGCTCTATATGTTTACATAATATATGACCTAATTCATGTGCCATTATAAATTTAAGGGCTTCAAAATTATTTTGCCCATAAGCAATATCTACAATATCACTATGTAAAACTATATATTTACTATACAAAGAACATTTAGAAGCAAAAGCATTCATTACACCATTACCATTTATTAAATAAATTTCTGGTATAGGATTTTCTGTTCCATCTTTGAAGCCCATTTTTAAAGCAAGTTCTTTATATATTTTGTATAATTCTGGTAACTGTTTATCTGTTAATTTTATTCCATTACTAATTTTTTTATAATACATATATCGTACAAAAAATAATCCTATAAAAGGACTTGCTAAACCAATTAAAATTGGAGTAGTCCACTCTTTTAAAATTATTCCAGAAATTAATGCTATTACAGCACCAATAGTAACTACTGCTGTTAAGGCATATCCTAAAATTGATAATGGCATTTCTGCGTTATGTCTAAATTCTTTGACACTAGGTTGTTTATTCATAGTTGGTCTCCTTTTATTAATATAAAACTTATATTAATTAACTAATTCCTATGTATATTATAACATAAAAGGTATTTTTTCCTAAATTATACCGTGATATTTGTTGAAATTTATAAGAAAAAAAGACACTTTCATGTCTTTCATCTCTTTTATATTACTTTATATCATTACCATAATAAGCATTTTTGCCATGCTTTCTATTATAGTGTTTATCTTGTATTATTTTTGGCGCTTCTTTTACTTCTGGATTTATAAGTTTAGTAATTACTGCCATTTTAGCAACTTCTTCTAATACTACTGCATTATATACTGCCTTTTTAGCATTTTCTCCCCAAGCAAATGAACCATGATTTTTACAAAGTACTGCAGGTGTTGCAATATAGTCTTTATCTTTAAAAGTTTCTATAATAACCTTTCCAGTATTTTTTTCATACGCCTCATCTATTTCTTCTTTTGTTAGATTTCTACTACAAGGTATAGTTCCATAAATACTATCAGCATGTGTTGTTCCATAACATAATATATCTTTACCTGCTTGAGCAAAACTTGTAGCCCAAGTTGAATGTGTATGAACTATTCCACCTATCTTAGGAAAAGCATTATAAAGTTCCACATGAGTTGGTGTATCAGATGATGGCTTGTATTTACCTTCAACTACATTACCATTTAGGTCTACTACTACCATATCATCAGGAGTTAATTTATCATAATCTACTCCACTTGGTTTAATTACAAATAAACCCTTTTCTCTATCTATTTCTGAAACATTTCCCCATGTAAATTTTATAAGATTATACTTAGGTAAATCCATATTAGCTTCATAAACTTTTTTCTTTAATTCTTCTAACATTATCTATTCTCCTCAATATTATCTAACATAGTTCTAAATGTTTTAACTGCAAACCTTAAATCTTCTTTAAAGTCTTTTGCTCCTACATACCATAATTCAGTTACATATCGTCTTACACCATTATCCCATAGAACTTCTAAACATTCTTTAAAATTAACATGACCTGTTAAAAATGGTATTTCTCTATAATGACCAGGTATACTTTCTTTTATATGTGCTGCTACTAATTTACCTTTACCAGTTTTTATATCATCTAATACATCTTTTTTATATATCAAAGAAGCATTTTTAATATTCCCTAAATCTGGGTATATCATTAAAAATGGCGAATTAATATAGTCTACAACTTCTTTGGCTTTTTCAACTGTGTCCATAAAATCTGTTTCCATAGTTTCAAATGCAAGTGTTACTCCATATTTAGCGGCTATTTCTACACCTTTTTTAAGATTTTCTAAAAACATTTTTTTAGTTTCAATGTCTCCTTTACCTTCATAATATATATCATAACCTGCTAGTTGTATTATTCTAATTCCCAAATCATTAGCAAGTATTATAGCCTTTTCCAAAACTACCATACTTTCTTTTCTAACACTTTCATCTCTTGAACCCATAGGAAATTTTCTTTGACCAGATAAAGCCATGCTTCTAAAATCTAGCCCCACTTTTTTCATAGTACTAACTAATTCATCTCTTTGTTTTTTAGTCCAATCTAATCTTGATAATTTTTCAGGTGTTTCATCAACACTAAGTTCTATAAAATCATAACCAACTTCTTTTGCGGCCATTAATTTTTCTTCCAAACTCAAACTATTAGGCATAGCTTTTTCATAAACACCTAGTACATATTTTTTCATATTTAACTTCCTTATAATATTTGTAAGAATGGTAAATCAGGTTCTATTTCAAATGCATCTTCAAATCCACGAGGATACATATATTCCATATCATCTTTATTATCAGGATAAATAAATTTACCACCTGGTTGCCATATATATGGTTTAAATTTATACTTCATTCTATATTTTCTCATATTCCATAATACTTGTATTTCTTTTGGATCAGCCATAAAGTTAGTCCATATATCATAATGTATTGGTATTATTACATTTACGTCTAAACTTTCTGCAACTTTTAATACATCTGATGAAGTTAACTTATCAGTCATACCTCTTGGATTTTCTCCATAACCAACTAACGCAATATCTATTTTATGATCTTTTGCATGTTTTACATAGTAGTTTGAATAATGTGAATCTCCTGCATGGTATATATTTCCACCTGGAGTTTTAACAATATAGTTTACTGCTAAATCATCCATGTCAGGTGGCATTTTACCTTTTAATGTTTCTTCTTCATTTGCAACTGTTAATAACATTGTTCTATCAAATGATTCAACCATAGCAATTTCCATATCTTTTATCTTAACACTATCACCAGGTCTTACACATTTAATTCTATCAGATGGTACTCCCCATTTTTCCCATAAATCTACACAAGATTTAGGCCCTATAAAAATAGTATCAGGACAATTTTGAACGATTGCTGCTGCTACATTTACATCAATATGATCACTATGACTATGAGTTGCTAAAATAGCATCTATTTTTTTAATTTTAAACGGATCTATTATACAAGGTGTATTTCTTAAATTTGGTTGTAATTTAACACACCCTATTGCTCTTTGGTGTTGGTGTTTCGGTTTCATTAATGGGTTAGTTTTAGTTTTTTTACCAGTTGATAGCCATAAATCTATACAAATATTGGCATCTCCTTCTGTTTTAATCCAAGTTCCCATATTTCCAAGCCACCACATAGCAACTTTTCCTTTTTCAACAACCTCAGCATCAATTTCTTCATTAATCCAAGTTCCCCATTCAGGAAAAGTGTTTAAAATCCAACTTTCTCTTGAAATTTCTTTAACTTTTGACATTGTTTTTTCACATCCTTAAATCTTTTTTTTTTGAACAGTTTATTTTATATTTTACTTACATTATATTTATACCATATAAATTCAGTTATTCCCAGTCCAAAATACTGACACTATACTGTTCAAAAATGAACCAGTAAATTTAAAAGCTTATTATATATAATTAAAAAATGCAGTTTTTTTCAAACTGCAATATGTTAAAATATACGCCTCTAATTTCAGTTATTGATTTTTTGAAAAATTTTATTTATTTCTAATTTACTTAAAAAAGAATCTATTATTATTGTATCAATATCACTTACAAAATCTATTTCTGTACTAATTATTAAATCAATTTTTTCATTTTTATACTTAAAAAATCTATTTTTCTCAATAGCATCTATTATATTTATATTTGCTATATTAGATAATAATTTTTTAATAATATTTTTCTTTATAAGTTCTTCTTCATCACTAATTATCAATATATTACATACATGATTTTTAATAAATAACGAAAAATATAAACAAAGATTTACTTCATCATATTCAGTAAAATTTAAATTTTCTTTTTTTAATATTTTCCTTAGAATTTCTAATATATCTTTATATTCTTTTTTTATTTTCTCATAATCCAAATCAACTGACACTATATTATACATGTCTCTAAAATGTTTTACTTTTAAATATGTAACTAATTCATTTACTGCTTTATCTTTATTTTCAATAATATAGTTACTTTCTTTTTCAAAATTATTTATCAAATTTTTTGCTATATTAGTTTTATCAATATAGTCTTTACTAAAATTATGCATATCAGTTATTTTTCTAGTGCATAATAGTATTAATGTAAATAATAATTTTATTTTTTTCTTAATTCTTGTATTATATTTCTTTTCAAACTCAACTATAATTTCAGAAATTATCTTATACTCCAATCTATCTTGAAGCATATTTAATGATTTTTCTATACTCTTGCTCTTTGTTTTTGTAGAGAAAATATATAAATAGGGGCAAGCGAATATGAAATTATTTATTTCTTTTACACTCATAGTCTTACCTAATTTAATTTGTAAAGTTTCCATTTTTTCTACCAATAGTTCCATAAATTCATCTTCAAAAACCTTATTTATATTTCCAAATATTTTTTGAACAAATACAGTTAATTTATAGTTTTTAAGACTAATAATTTCTTTTATTATTCTGTACACATATT
>NZ_LOQI01000044.1 GCF_001517915.1 Oceanivirga salmonicida
ATTTTAAGTGAGCCTTCACATTTTAGATAATAGAAAATAAATATGGAGTCTCACAATATTCTTTTTAAAATATTTATCTTATTGTATTATAACAAAAAAAGATACTAATTAATTAGTATCCTTTATTTCTCGCTATAAAAATAGATTCAATAGAGCCGTTGCAAGTAGAAGCATAAATGCCCCACCTATTCTTGATGATATTTGAGCAAATGGCATAAGTTCCATTCTATCAGCAGAAGATAATACTGCAACATCTCCTGTTCCACCCATATTCGCCATACAAAGTCCTCCTGTTATCGAAGCTTCCAATGGGTAAAAACCTAATAAATTTCCTACGAATGCTGAACCAACAGAAGCACCAATAATAGTAGTGCTTACTAATATTAGATATACTATTGATATAGCACCTATAACTTCTTTAAGATTAGTATATGATACCCCTATTCCTACTAACAATGCTGGTGTTAAATTTATCATAATGAATCTAAACCATTGGAAAGATGAAATTTCATATTTTTTTGGTAATACTCCTAACATTTTTATTATAGCAACAACCAAAATCATCAATGCATAAGAATGTAATGGTATAAATTTGGCTAACATTTTTCCAAACACAAAAAATGTAGTTGAAAAAAGTAATCCTATTCCTAAAAAAGTATAATCAATAGAATGTGTTTTTTCTTTTTCTGAACTTATATCTGTTTGAGTTTTCATTAATTTCCCTTCACCAGAAAATTTTGAATTCCCTTTTGTTAATTTACTAGATAAACCTGCTACTACAATTGCTAATGCATTTCCTAGAGCAACTGCTGGAACCATTTTTGATAATATTGTTGAAGGTTCAACATTTAAACTAGCACCAAAAATTTGAGATAACGGTACTGCACCAGCACCCATTCCACCACCCATAATAGGTAATGAAACATATAATATTGCATTTTTAAAACCATATCCCATTAATACTCCAACAATTCCTGTTAATGCAAATGAAGCTATAACACCACCAATAATTACTGGTAAATATCTTAAAGAGGCTTTAATTAATAGTTTTCTATCCATTCCCAAAATACTTCCTGTAATTAATGCTGCTATATAGAAATCTAAAAATCCTTCTTTTTTCATAAAACTATCTATAATTTTTATAGATGTTTCAGGTAAAACCTCATAAGCTACAAGAGCAGCTGAAACAAAGATTATAACAATTGGACCTCCGCCTAAATAATCTTTAACAATAGGAAGTTTATTTCCTAATAAATTAAGTATAGCCCCTAAAACCATCATTAAAGAAAATGCCCCTATCATTCCTGATGGTAAAACTTCCATAAATGTAGCCCCTAAAACAACTGCCGTTATAATTGCAAATACTATAAGGGAAATTCCCATTATTTTAAATTCATTTTTATTCTCCATAATATTTTAGTCTCCTTATTATTTTAGTTTCCTTATTTATCAAATTAAATTTGTGCTACTCCTGTTTTTCTAGCAGCTTCTTCTACTGCTTTTGCCACTTCAACAGCAATTTCTTTATTTAAAGCATTAGGAATTATAAAGTCTTCACAAAGATCAAATTCTTTTACCATATTGGCTATAGCATATGCTGCCGCAATATTCATTTCATCATTAATTTCACTTGCTCTTGCATCTAATGCACCCCTAAATAATCCTGGGAAAGCTAATACATTATTTATTTGATTTGCATAGTCAGATCTCCCAGTACCAACAATTCTTGCCCCTGCTAATTTTGCTTCATCTGGGAATATTTCAGGAATTGGATTTGCCATAGCAAAAACTATAGCATCAGAATTCATACTTTTTACCATTTCTTTATTTACTATATTACCTGCCGATACACCTATAAAAATATCAGCTCCTACCATTGCATCTTTTAATGTTCCTTCAACATTATCTTTATTTGTCAAATTAGCAAGTTCTTCTTGTAACCAGTTTTTATTATTATTTTTATTTAATATACCTTCACGATCACATACTAATAGTTTTTTTACCCCTAATGATAATAGCATTTTGGCAATTGCACTACCTGCTGCACCTGCACCATTAATTACTATCTTAACATTTTCTATTTTTTTATTTACAATTTTTAATGCGTTTATAATTCCAGCACTTACTACAATTGCAGTTCCATGCTGGTCATCATGAAATACAGGAATATTTAATTCTTTTTTTAATCTTTTTTCAATTTCTACGCATCTTGGGGCAGAAATGTCTTCTAAATTAATACCACCAAAAGTAGGTGAAATTAATTTTACAGTTTCTACTATCTTATCTACATCTTTCGTATCTAAACAAATGGGAAAAGCATCTACATTTGCAAATATTTTAAACAATATTGATTTACCTTCCATAACTGGCATAGCACTTTCAGGTCCAATATCACCTAATCCTAAAACTGCAGTTCCATCAGTTACAACTGCTACTAAATTCCCTTTTGAAGTGTATTTATACACATCTTCTTTTCTTTGATTAATTTTTCTACATGGTTCAGCTACACCTGGAGTGTAAGCTACACTTAAATCATCAGAATTTTGAACTTTTATTTTTGATCTAACTTCAATTTTACCTTTATTTTCTTCATGCACCTTTAAACTCTCTTTTGAATAATCCATTTTTATTCCTCCTTTTGTTGATTGTATTATATTTATATCATTATTTTAAAAAAAAGCAAGTATTATATTAACTATACTTAATTATAAAATACATTTATCAAAGAAATTAAATTTATACATTTTTTTTAGTTAGTCAATAATATCAATAAAATTAACTAAAATATTAGTTTTATAAATTACTTCAACAAATCCTATTATTGAGAACATTTTTAACTTTACTAAATTTTATAGTATATTTATACCATTGTTTTCTCAAAATGCAAATATCAGATATTTATTCCATATTTTTCTTTTATTTTCATTTTTTTCAAAATTTATCATTGCTTTTTTTCAAAAACAGGGGTATACTCATACTAATGAAAGGTGAGTGTATTATGAAAAAGTTGCAAAAGCAAAGATTTGATAAAATTTTAGAACTTTTAAAAATTTCTGATTACCTAAAATATTCCGATTTAGAAAAACAAATGAATGTTTCAGCTATAACTATAAGGCGAGACGTTATAAAAATGGAAACATTGGGACTTCTAAATAGAATATCAGGTGGAATTGAAAATAAAAGTATTAGTCAAGATATAGACTATAATTTAAGAAGTAAAAAAAATTTAAGCGCAAAAAAAGCAGTAGCAAAAAAAGCAAGTAAATATATAAAAAATAATCTCATTATTTTTTTAGATGCTGGTACCACTATATTTGAACTCATACCTTATTTAAAAGGAAAAAATATAACAGCAATAACTAATTGTATAGAACATATAAATAAACTAATTAAAAATGAAATTAACTTCATTTTATTAGGTGGTTATGTAAAACCTAGCACTAAGGCAACAGTAGGAATAGAAACTTTAAATCAACTAGATAAATTTAATTTTGATATAGCATTTATTGGAGCTAATGGTGTAGATAAAGAGAAAGGAATTACTACCCCTGATATAGAAGAAGCCCACATTAAAACTAAGGCTATTAAACATTCAAAAAAAGTATACATTTTAACTGATAGTTCTAAATTTAACAAAATTTCAAATGTTAAATTTTCAGAATATGATAATGTAAATATTATAACAGAAAAAGGAGAAATAAATTAAATGATTTACACGATAACACTTAACCCAGCATTAGATTATGACATTTATTTGGATAACTTTAAAAAAGCAAAACTAAATTTATCAAAAAAAATAAATTTTAGAGCAGGTGGAAAAGGAATAAATGTTTCTATCATGCTTAAAAATTTAGAAAATACATCTTATTCTCTTGGTTATATTGCTGGTTTTACCGGGAAATACATATTAAATAGTTTAGATGAAATGAAAATAAACCATAATTTTATTCATATAAGTGGTATTACGAGAATAAATGTTAAAATAAATGATGAATTAGATGAAACAGAAATAGCAGGTATATCACCTAAAATAGGAGAAAAAGATATAGAAAAATTAAAAGAATATATTTCAAAACTAAATAAAGATGATATATTAGTATTAGCAGGCTCTATTCCTAATTCATTAAAAAATGATATATATAAAGAGTTTTCTATGGCTACAAAGGCTAAAATTGTTTTAGACACAAGAGGAAATTTATTATTACAAAATATACACAACAATTTATTAATAAAGCCTAATATAAAGGAATTAGAAGATGTCTTTTCAATAAAAATAGAAACTGATGAACAAATATATGAATTATGCCAAACATTTATAAATCAAGGTGTAGAAAATGTATTAGTTTCTATGGGGAGTAAAGGGGCTATATTAGTAAAAAAAGGAAAATATTTAAAAGCAGATATTCCTAAGGGTATATATATTAATTCCATAGGTTCAGGTGATTCTATGGTGGCAGGATTTATACATGCTCATACTAAAAACTTAGACGATATAGAAAGTTTAAAATTAGCAGTAGCTTGTGGCTCTGCAACTGCTTATTCATACGGAATAGGTGAAAAAGAATTGGTAAACAAATTAAAAAATAGCATAAAAATACAGGAGGTAATTATATGAAATTAGAAAAATTACTAAAAAGAAATCAAGTAATTTTTAATTTACATGCTAGTGAAAAGAATGCGGCAATATCTGAAATGGTTAAAGCATTTGGCTCAGATGTGATAAATGATCATGATAAATTTTTAAAAGATGTTTTAGCCAGAGAAGAGTTATCACATACAGCATTAGAAGGAGTAGTTGCTACTCCACATGCAAAATCAAGTGCAGTTAATGAACCTGCAATACTTATTGCTATATCTAAAGAGGGTATAGATTTTAGTGAAGGCGAAGAAGAAAAATCAAAATTATTCTTTATGATAGCAGTTCCTGAGACTGAAGTTAATTTACATATTGATATATTAACTAAGTTAGCTAATATAATGTTAGATGAAGAAAAAATCGAAAAATTATTAAACGCTAAAACTTATGAAGAAATTATATCTTTAATACAATCTAATGAAAAGGAAGAAGAAATTATGAAAGATGAAAGATTTGTAGTAGCGGTAACAGCTTGTCCAACAGGTATAGCACATACTTTTATGGCAGCAGATTCTCTAAAAAAAGCCGCAAAAGAATTAGGAGTGACAATTAAAGTTGAAACTAACGGAACTGATGGTAGAAAAAATGAAATCACAAAAGAAGATTTAGAAAAGGCTAGTGGAGTAATTTTAGCAATTAACAAAAGTGTTAACGAAGAAAGATTTAATGGTTATAAGGTTATAAAAGTTGGAGCCAAAGATGGTATAAACAAAGCAAAACAATTAATACAAGATACCTTAGATGGTAAAGGAAAAATTGCTAACTTTTCAACAAGTTCAAATGAAAAAAATACAAGCAGTGATAAAAAAGGTCTATATAATCACTTATTAAGTGGTGTTTCATATATGTTACCATTGGTAATAAGTGGTGGTATATTAATAGCGTTAGGGTTCTTAGCAGATTCATTAGCAGGAAATACTGATGTTGGTGGAGCATATGGAAGTACTTCATATATAGCAAAAGTACTTAATACAATAGGTGGAACAGCATTTGGATTATTTGTTCCTATTTTAGGTGGTTATATAGCATACAGTATAGGTGGAAAATCATCATTAGCAGCAGGTCTTGTGGCTGGAGCATTAGCTAAAGATGGTGGTTCAGGATTCTTAGGTGCAATAATAGGTGGTCTTGTGGCCGGTTATGTAACAAAAGCATATTCTGATGCTACACAAAATATGCCTAAACAATTTAAAGGTATGAACTTAATCTTATTAACTCCTGTTATAACGGTATTAACAGTTGGTTTAGTAATGCAATTTGCGTTAAATCCAGTAGTTGGAAGTATAAATACAGCAATGAATAATTTCTTAGCTAGTATGGGTACAAGTTCTAAAATTTTATTAGGTACTGTACTTGGAGCAATGATGGCTGTTGATATGGGTGGTCCAATAAATAAAGCAGCATATGTATTTGGTACAGGTACACTAGCATCAACAGTTGCAACAGGTGGTTCAACAGCAATGGCAGCAGTTATGGCTGGTGGAATGGTTCCGCCATTAGCAATTGCAATAGCAACAACTATATTTAAACATAAATATAATCAAGAAGAAAGAGAAGCAGGACTTTCAAACTATATTATGGGGCTTTCATTTATAACTGAAGGTGCTATACCTTTTGCAGCAGCTAATCCATTTAGAGTTTTACCTGCTTGTATAATAGGTTCAGGACTTGCAGGAGCATTAACTATGCTATTTGATATTAAAATTCGTGCACCACATGGTGGAATATTAGTTATGTTCTTAAGTTCAAATTTCTTATTATATCTATTAGCAATATTAATAGGAAGTATAGTAGGTGCAGTATTATTAGGTCTTTTAAAAAAATCAAGTAATTAATAATAGAAAAACATATTGAAAAACTAAGACTGAAAAGTTTTAGTTTTTTCTTATTTATATTTGTAAATTACAATTTTAAATGTTAGAATATTATTAAAAAAAAATTATGGAATCAAAGAAAGGAATAGCATATGGAAGTAATAGTTATAGGTGGTGGAGCATCTGGCATGATGTTTGCTTCACAATTTAAAAAGAAAAATTCTGATAGCAAAATAACAGTATTTGAAAAAGGTAAATTTGTATCTTGGGCAGGTTGTACTACGCCTTACTATATATCAAATGAATTAGATTTTAGCCATGTAGTTTTAAGAGAGCCACAAGACTTTATAACTAAAGGTATAAATGTAAAAATAAATTTTTTAGTTACTAGTGTTAATTTTGATGAAAAATATGTATTAGTAAATGATGAAAAATATTTCTATGATAAACTTGTAATTGCAGTTGGTGCTAGGGCTAAAATAGAAAAAGAATACACTTTAAATAACGCTAGTGATGCTATAAAAATTAAAGATGCTATTGATAGTGGTAAAATTAAAAATGCTTGTATAGTAGCTGGCAGCTTTGTTTGTATAGATTTAGCGGAAAGTTTTATTAAAAGAGGGATAAATGTTACATTATTAGAAGCGAATAATACTCTTTTTCCAGATATTAGTGAAAATATAAAGACTGAATTATTTGATAAAATAAAAGAAAGTGGTCTAAATTTTTTACCAAATACAAAAGAATATAATTTAGATAAATTTGATATGATTGTTTATGCAAAAGGAATTATTCCAAACATTGATTTTTTAGAAGATAAATTAAAAACTTTAAATGGCAAAATTATAGTTAATGAATACTTTGAAACTAGTATACAAGATGTATATGCTATAGGTGATAGCGTATATAATAAATATATAGGAAAAGATATCTATCAATATTCTCCACTAGGCAATGTTGCTAATAAACATGGCTATTTACTAGCTTCTAATTTATCAGGTGATAAAAGAGCGTGGTATGGAACACTAGGAAGTTTTGCAACTTCATACTTCGATATTAAAATTGCAGGAACTGGTCTTAGTCTAGATAAAGCCATAAAATTAGGTCATAATGCTAAAAGTATTACATTAAATGCTAGTACAAAAAATTCAGGTTTTAAAAATTATAAACCTAATAAAGTTGAAATAATATATGATATAGATAAAAATATAGTTTTAGGTGCATTTGCAGTTGGTTATGAGGCTACTGCTCAATTTATAGATAGTTTATCAATCGTTATATATAGTAAACTTCCTATATCAGAATTTATAAATATAGATTTTTGCTATTCTCCAACAAACTCAAGTATTTGGAATCCCTTATTAGCTCTTTATAGAAAGGTAATAAAATAATAGATGGTTTAAAAGAGTTATAAAAAAAAGAAAAACTAAGACTGAAAAGTTTTAGTTTTTTATTATTTATATTTGTAAATTACAATTTTAAGTGTTAAAATATTATTAAGAAAAAATTATAAATTAAGAAAGGAAATAGCATATGAAAATAATAGTTATAGGTGGTGGAGCATCTGGTATGATGTTTGCTTCACAATTTAAAAAGAAAAATCCTGATAGCGAGATAACAGTATTTGAAAAAGGTAAGTTTGTATCTTGGGCAGGTTGTCCTACACCTTATTATATAGCAAATGAATTAGATTTTAGCCATGTAGTCTTAAGAGAACCACAAGACTTTATAACTAAAGGTATAAATGTAAGAATAAATTCTTTAGTCACTAGTGTTAATTTTGATGAAAAATATGTATTAGTAAATGATGAAAAGCATTTTTATGATAAACTTGTAATTGCAGTTGGAGCTAAGGCTAAAATCCAAAAAGAATACACTTTAAATAACGCTAGTGATGCTATAAAAATCAAAGATGCTATTGATAGCGGAAAAATCAAAAATGCTTGTATAATAGGTGGTGGTTTTGTTGGTATAGAGTTAGCAGAAAGTTTTATTAAAAGAGATATAAATGTTACATTATTAGAAGCAAATAACACACTTTTCCCAGATATTAGTGAAAATATAAAGACTGAATTATTTGATAAAATAAAAGAAAGCGGACTTAACTTTTTACCAAATACAAAAGAATATAATTTAGATGAATTTGACATGGTTGTTTATGCAACAGGAATTACTCCAAATATT
Organism: Oceanivirga salmonicida; assembly: GCF_001517915.1. Taxonomy (NCBI): domain Bacteria; kingdom Fusobacteriati; phylum Fusobacteriota; class Fusobacteriia; order Fusobacteriales; family Leptotrichiaceae; genus Oceanivirga; species Oceanivirga salmonicida. The sequence continues at coordinate 8,635 of NZ_LOQI01000044.1, forward strand.
GATTTTTTAGAAAATAAATTAAAAACTTTAGATGGTAAAATTATAGTTAATGAATATTTTGAAACTAGTGTACAAGATGTCTATGCCATAGGTGATAGTGTATATAATAAATATATAGGAGAAGATATTTATCAATATTCTCCACAAGGTGATATCGCTAATAAACACGGTTATTTACTAGCCTCTAATTTATCAGGTGATAAAAGAAAATGGTATGGAACACTAGGAAGTTTTGCAACTTCATACTTTGATATTAAAGTTGCAGGAACTGGTCTTAGTCTAGATAAAGCCATAAAATTAGGTCATAATGCTAAAAGTATTACATTAAATGCTAGTACAAAAAATTCAGGTTTTAAAAATTATAAACCTAATAAAGTTGAAATAATATATGATATAGATAAAAATATAGTTTTAGGTGCATTTGCAGTTGGTTATGAGGCTACTGCTCAATTCATAGATAGTTTAGCAATAGTAATATATAGCAAACTTCCTATATCAGAATTTATAAATATAGATTTTTGCTATTCTCCAACAAACTCAAGTGTTTGGAATCCTCTATTAGTTCTTTATAGAAAGGTAATAAAATAATGGATAGTTTAAAAGAATTATTTAAAATAGGTCGTGGTCCTTCAAGTTCTCATACTATAGGACCAGAAAGAGCAGCAATCAGTTTTAAAAAAATGTATCCTAATGCTACACATTATGTAGTTAATCTTTATGGTAGTTTAGCTGCTACAGGTCGTGGTCATATGACTGATAAAATAATTATTGAAACTTTAGCACCTAAAAAGGTTGAAATATTATGGCATGCTGACATAGTACACCCTTATCATACTAATTATATGAAATTTATAGCATACAATGGAAATGAAGTACTAAAAGAATGGGAAGTCTTTTCAGTAGGTGGTGGTACTATACAGGAAATGCAAGATGGTAAAATAGAAGATTTAACTTTAAAAGAAACATATGAACTTAGTAATTTAAAAGACATTATTAGTTGGTGTAAACAAAATAATAAAGAATTATGGGAATATGTAGAAGAAAACGAAGGTTCTGATATTTGGAAATTTTTAAATGAAATAGAAATATCTATGGAAAAAACTATTAAAGAAGGTTTAAATAAAACTGGAAATCTCCCTGCAAAAATAAAAGTAAAAAGAAAAGCACATGACATGTATAACGAATATTTAAATGCTAAAAATGCTTTAAAATTATCTAAGAAAATCTTTGCCTATGCTTTAGCAACATCAGAAGAAAATGCTTCAGGTGGTACAGTAGTTACAGCACCTACTTGTGGAGCTTGTGGAGTAATCCCTGCTGTATTAATTGCAATGAAAGAAGAATTCGAATTAGATGATACAACTACTGCTAGAGGGTTAGGTATTGCTGGTCTTATAGGTACTCTAATTAAAACTAATGCAACTATATCAGGTGCTGAAGGTGGTTGCCAAGCCGAAATAGGTTCAGCTTGTTCTATGGCTTCTGCGATGGCAGCATATTTTTTAGGAGCAAGTATAGATGAAATAGAGTATGCAGCAGAAAGTGGATTAGAACATGCCCTAGGTATGACATGTGATCCTGTAGGTGGTTATGTAATAGTCCCTTGCATAGAAAGAAATGCTGTTTTTGCTGTTAAAGCATTAAATACAGCCAATTATGTAACTTCTGTAGGAGCAGATCATGTAATATCATTTGATGATGTTGTAACCACTATGGCAGAAACAGGAAAAGATTTGGCACCAGCTTATAGAGAAACATCTACTGGTGGTCTTGCAAAATATTATGAAAAATTATTAAAAAAGGAAAACAAAAATGAAGAAACTACTAATTATTGATACCAGTGCCATAATGTATAGATCACATTATGCTTTATTTAGACTTGTAAATACCAAAGGTATGCATACAGGAGCTGTTTTTGGTTTTGTAAAACAACTAGAAATTGCTATTAAAAATATAGAACCTGATTATATTGCTGCTGCTTTTGATGTTAGTAGATCTGGATTAAAAAGATTAGAAATTTTTAAAGAATATAAATCAAATAGAACAGGTATGCCAGAAGAATTAGTTCCACAATTAGAAATTATAAGAGATATAATTGATGCTTATGGTATAGAAAAATTTACTTGTGAGGGTTATGAAGCAGATGACGTTATAGCAAGTTTAGCTGAATATGCTAAAAATAATAACATGGAAGCCCATATAGTTACAGGAGATAAAGATTTACAACAACTAATTTCTGATGATGAAAAAGTATTTATACACTTCTTAGGAAAAGATATCATAATCAAAAATAGAAAAGAAGTAAAAGAATATATAAATGTATACCCTGAATATATACCTGACTTTTTTGGTCTTAAAGGAGATGCTTCAGATGGCATACCAGGTGTTAAAGGTATAGGAGAAGTTGCAGGCTCAAAATTAATAAACGAATATAGTACTCTTGAAAATCTATATGAACATATAGAAGAAATCAAAGGTAAAATGAAAGAAAAATTAATAAACGACAAAGAATTAGCTTTCATATCTCGTGAACTTGCAATAGTTAATAAAAATCTTGATTTAAATGTAAATATTGAAAAATTAAGTGTAAGTGATAAAGATATTCCAAAACTAAAGCAAATATATAAAGATTTAGAATTAAATCAACTATATAAACAACTTGATGAAGAAACTGCAAAAGAAAAAAAAGATTTAACATTTAATATAGTAACTAAAAATGAAATTATAAATATAGTTAATAATTCAAAAGAAATTACTCTATATACAGATGATAACTTTTTAAATATTATTGACGATAATGAAAATATATATAGTAGTGAACCATTTGATTTAAGTGAGTTTAATCCTAATGTGTACTACAATTTATTTGATGCAAAAAAATATATGCACGAAAATTTAAAATTAAAAGATAATTTTTTTGATAATTTAATAGCTGCATATATAATAAATACTCATTCAAAATTCTATATTGAATATATATTAGAACATTATCTCCACATAAATATACCAATTTATGGTAAAACCTTACTTAAAAAGACTACAAAAGAAGAATTAAGAAAAAATTCTATAAAAATTACCTTAGGTATTTTTGAATTAAGAAAAGTATTAGAAAAAAAATTAAAAAAATTAGACACTATGAAAACATATGATAATATTGAAAAACCTTTAATTTCAGTTTTATATAACATGGAAAAAGAAGGTATAATGATAAGCAAAGAAAAATTTGATAAATTAAATATTGAATTTAGTAAAATAACAGATGAATATGAAAAGAAAATTTTTGAAATTGCAGGTTGCGAATTTAATTTAGATTCTCCTAAACAATTAGCAGAAATTCTTTTTGAAAAACTAAATATTAAAACTATCAAAAAAACTAAAACAGGGTATTCAACTGATGCAAGTGTATTAGAAGAATTATCACTTCGTGGTATTGAAATTGCAGACTATATCTTAACATATAGAGAATATAAAAAATTAGTGTCGACATATATAGAATCTATACCTAAATTTGCTGATAAAAATTTAAGAGTTCATTCAGTATTTAATGGAACTGGTACTGTTACAGGTAGATTATCATCACTAAATCCTAACTTACAAAATATACCTGCTAGAAATGAAAACGGAAATAAAATTAGAGCCTGTTTTATTGCTAAAAAAGGCTATAAACTAGTTTCTTTTGACTATTCTCAAATAGAACTTAGAGTTCTTGCAGAATTATCAAAAGACCCTGCATTATTAGAAGCGTACAATAATGATTTGGATTTACATGAACAAACTGCTAGAAAAATATTCGAAAAATATGAAGGAAAAATTTCTAAAAATGAAAGAGATTTAGCTAAAATAATTAATTTTAGTGTACTATATGGTAAAACTGCATATGGATTATCAAAAGAATTAAAAATCAATATTAATGATGCTAGAAAATACATAAATGCATATTTTGAAAAATATACTACTGTTAGAACATTTCTTGATAAAATAATAGAAAAAGCAAATGAAAATGTTTATGTTGAAACCTTATTTGGTTCTAAACGATACATTAATGGACTAAAATCTTCTAATTCTTTTGTACTTGAACAAGCTAAAAGAATGGCTATAAATACAGTAATACAAGGTACTGCCGCTAATATTTTAAAAATTGTCATGATTAAACTTAATAATCTTGGCTATAATATATTAGTACAGGTGCATGATGAATTAATATTTGAAATTAAAGAAGAAAATGTAGAAAAACAAGTTAAAGAAATTAAAAAAATAATGGAAAATACTATAAAATTTGAAAATGTTAAATTAAAAGTAAATTACACTGTTGGAGATAATTGGGGAGAACTTAAATGAGAATAAAAAACGGCATGAAACTAGGCTTACCAATAGCGATTGCATATATTCCTTATGCGATAGCACTTGGGCTTATGTCTAAAAATTTAGGTATACCTAGTTATGTAATATTTTTAATGTCACTTTTAATTTATGCTGGTAATAGTCAAATTATTATACTTACATTTTATTCTGTGGCATCTAATATAATAGATTTAATAATACCTGCTATATTGGTTAATGTTAGATATATTTTAATTAATTTGCCAGTTATTAAAAAGCAAAAAAATGAAAACTTTAAAATTAAGTTATTAAGCTCTCTAATGCTCACTGATGAGGGCGTGGCATACCTAACTGCTAAAAACATCTTTAATGCCCACGAAACCCTAGGATTTGGCTTTATAGGCTACTTATTCTTTTGCTTCTCTACACTATTAGGCTCAATAATAGGTGATTACATTCCAGAATATTATAGCATAACACTTAATTTCGTACTTTATGCTATATTTGTAAGTCTATTAGTAAGTATTATTTTAGAAAATAAAAAATATATATTTATTGTTATATTAACAATTTCTATAAAATTACTATTAAGTAATCTTAACCTACAACCCGCTATTGTAATATTATTATCTATTACATTAGCACCTATAATTGCAACTATAATAAAATACACTACAATAAAATTGTAAAACTCCATATCATTT